>NZ_JAKUFT010000023.1:0-67193 GCF_022663605.1 Bacillus cereus group sp. BfR-BA-01379 | reverse complement strand
TACCGTTTCAATGGCTTTCTATTTTCTTATTCGGCCTAGCTTGGATTCCAATTGGTGCAACCAACATATTATTTGCGACAATTAGTCAAATTGTAATTCCAAACCAATATATTGGACGCATTAACTCAGTCATGCGAAGTATGGGCACAATTGCTATGCCGTTCGGCTCTTTAATTGGCGGATACACCGCAAATGTATTTAGTAGCCAACTCATTTTCGCGCTCGCTAGCATCGGTATTTTATTTATTTCTCTCGTATGGCTGCTTCATCCAAAATTACGAGCATTGCCGAAAGCTGATGAAATTACAGCGGATACTTTTGGAGTTCGATTTAAAGTAGAGCGCGGGAAAGGTACGGCTTTATAGCAGGAACAAATTTAACCCCGTTCTAACTATAGGACGGGGTTAAAAATATAGTTATTTCATTTTGTATGTAAGATACTTCACTCACTAAAAAATATAACAATAAAGTTATTTAAAAAAAGCGCCCAATTGTGGAAAATCAAGATGATGATTTTGACTGTTTCCTTTTCTTTTTGACTAACGCACTAGTTTGAAAACGGAACCATTTAAAGAAAATCGATACTTGAGTAACTCTGTTTTATTTTGAATATAGGTAAAGTCCAAAATCTTGCATAACAGAGGTTTGCCCCATTTGCCGCAACATCGTAGCTATATTGCCACGGTGATAAGAACCATGGGTGACAACGTGAAGTACTGATTCAGAAATAGAAGTTTCAAGCACCCCAGCATATGGGTTATTCACCACTATCACCTTATCAATATCTTCTTGACTGTTTAAAAGGGCTTCGTTTCGTTCGGATAAGTCTTGAAATATTTTTTTCATTTCCTCAATATTTTTTGTTTCCACCTGTTCTCTCAATTGGTTTGTAGACACCATTGCTTCATTCATACTTTTACCTAAGATAATGTCAAACCATGCGTAATCAGTAAGGTAAATGTGTGACAACACCTTTGATACCGAAGAAAAACCACTCTGAATTTCCTTATGATAAATGTCCTGTGGTAGTTCTTTTAAACGATCAATTATCACTCCATTTGCCCATACGTGGTATTTGTACATTATTAATGCGGGGTGTGTCATCTTAAAGTCCCTCATTTCTAATAGTTTTTCGTATTGAAACAATCGATGCCTAGGTAAATAATTCGTCTATAAATTCTGTTGTTCAATTTATTTATTATTCCATTTTATTTATAATATTCCTTCCTAAACTAATCTGACTTATTACCATAAGTACATTCCTTCACAACCCCTATTTATTCACATGGATATCTAAATTAATCACAAATTGTCATTCAAGAATGTGGTCCAATTGTGGAATAGAATGACTCGCATATTTTCAAACAACTTTTTGTCACTTTACACATAAGCGAAAAAATATCAGCGATCTCCCGAAACAAAATGACAAAAAAGAAGAGGCGTTTCCAAACAGCCTCTTCCATCTATTTCGGAAGCTCCACCTGAACAGTAGTCCCTTCCCCTTTCGTACTATACACCGAAACATTTCCGTTATGTAGTTCAACAATTTTCTGCACGATTGATAATCCTAAGCCACTACCTTCTACATTTCTTGCCCTTGCCGTATCTACTTTGTAAAAACGATCAAATATACGTTCCATTTCTTCTTTTTCCATACCGATTCCGTTGTCTGATATAGAGATCATAATGCTCGATTCTAATTCTTCTACAACAAATTCAATCGTTCCACCGTCGTTTGAAAACTTAATGCTATTCGTAAAGATGTTACTCCATACTTGATGAAGTAAGTTTTCATCCCCTCGTATTGTAATATCCGGCACATCAAATTCAACGGCGATATCTTTTTCACGCCATTTCCATTCAAGCATAAAAATGACGTCTTTAATTTGCTTCTGCAAATTGAATTCTTTTATTTGCAACACTTTCTCTTCTTTATCTAGTGAAGCAAGCGTAAGTAACTGTTTACATAAACTAGACATTCGCTTACTTTCGCCCTCAATAATTTGTAAGTAATGGTTTCTTTCTTCCGCACTCATCTTTTCTGTTTGCAATGTTTTCGAAAATCCTTGTATGGAAGAAAGCGGCGATTGAAATTCGTGAGAAACGTTTGAAACGAATTCTTGTCTCATCTCATCTAATTCTTTAATACTTTTCGTCATCTTTTGAAAATTAGTTGCTAATGTACCTATTTCATCTTTTCGGTTTCCATCTAATTCGATATCATATTCACCATTTGCAATCTTTTGCGTCGCTTTCGTAAATGTACGAATCGGACGCACGATATAACCTGCTGCAATCGCTATAAAGATAATACTTAATAGTACGATAAATCCAAGTAATACCGCTAAGAAAATTCGCATCTCGCCAAATTGGTTCTGAATGTCAGGACGAATAAATAAAGCGTACTGTTTATCACTGTGTTGCACTGGTACACCGACACTATTTATTAATTCATTATCGAAAAAACCTGTAATAAAGAGGCGCGTTGGATATGTGGAAACGCCGTTAAACGTTTCCCCTTGCAATACTTTATGAACGGTATCATCACTAATTGACGTTTTACGAAACGCATTACCGATACGCTTTCCATTCTTTTTGTCATCTACAATGTAAATTTCATATCCTAATTTCGCAATAGACTGTAAGTACGCCTCTTTGTTTTCTTCACTTTGCTTTTCATATAACGATTTTACCTCTTCCGCATACATTAAAATCTTTTCACTGTTATACGGTTTTAACTTCACTTGATAGTACACATTTGTTAATAAAAAACCGATAATACTGCTAAGTAGCATGATTCCAACCGTCATAAAAACAAATCTAGAGTATAGTGATTTCATTCTATTTCAACTCCAACTTATAACCGAGTCCGCGTACTGTCGTAATTTGAAAATCATCCGTTCGTTTTGAAAAACGATCTCGCAGCCTTTTCACATGAACGTCAACTGTTCGTTCATCCCCTTCAAAATCCATTCCCCATACTAATTCAATTAATTCTTCTCTTGAAAATGTTCTTCCCGGGTAACTAGCCAGTTGTGATAACAATTCAAATTCCTTTAATGGAAGCAGAATCGTTTGACCGTTACACTTCACTTCAAAGCCTTTTCGGTCAATTGTTGTACCGTGCAGTGTAATAATATCAGCACTCAGCATTTGATAACGACGCAGTAATGCTTTCATACGGAAAATGACTTCAGCTGGCTCAAACGGTTTTACAATATAATCGTCCGTACCAGAAATAAATCCTTTTTCTTTATCAACTAACTGATCTTTCGCAGTTAATAAAATAACAGGAATATCATGATACTTCCTAATTTCCTCACATAACGTATAGCCATCAACAAACGGCATCATAATGTCTACTATCGCAAGTTGAATATTCTCTTTCTCTAATACGCCTTGCGCTATCTTTCCATCTTCTGCTTCAAAAACTTTAAACCCCTCTTTTTGTAAATGGTAATGTAACAACTCTCTAATATGCTTATCATCATCAGCTAATAAAATATGTATCATCTTCATTAAACCCTCTCTTGTTCATCCTTCTACATTTCTTACATTAAGAAACAATTGTTTTTTTTGCAAGAAAAAGAAAAAGAATCTATTTTGAAAAAAGATTATTCAAAATAGATTCTTACGTTTTAGTATTAAGATTATTTTAATGAAAAATAAGTTCTAAGCTTTAGAAATATCAACGAACCCTTCTCCAAATACGTCACGAACATCGTGTATAGCGATGAACGCAGCTGGATCCGTAGTTTGAACAATCCGTTTTAGCTTCACTACTTCTTGCTTGTTAATAACAACATAAAGAATTTCCTTCGGTGTTTTCGTGTAATAGCCATGACCTGAGTACACCGTAACCCCTCTGCCCATTAAGGTAGTAACCTTCCCGGCAATTTCATTCGGGTTATCAGAAATAATCGTAATAGCCTTTTTCGGATTTAAACCTTCAATTACAAATTCCATCACTTTCGTTGCTACATATAGCATAATAATTGTTATCATCAGTTTTTCTGCACCAATGATGAAATAAGATGAAAACGCAACGATTAAATCGAAGAACAGTAGACCGTAGCTAATGCTCCATCCTAAATATTTATGCGTCATCCTTGCTAAGATGGTAGTACCTGCAGTTGTTCCCCCAACGCGAATAATAAGACCAATCCCGCATCCAATAAATATTCCTCCGAAAATGGCATTTACGAGCATTTCATCCGAAGCAATCGTCCAGCCTTCGGTCAAATGAAGAAATAGCGAGTTCGTAACTACAGCGATAATCGTATAAATTGTTGTAATCTTATTTAAAAATTTATAACCGGCTATTAACAAAATCGCATTTAAAATTAAGTTAACTAAGCCCGGTGACCATTCAAATAAATAGTACGTAATAATCGTTATACCTGTTACTCCGCCCTCACCAAACTCGTTCGGGATAACAAATAAATTGACACCTAACGCAAAAAGAAATGCACCGATAATAATAAAAATAATGTCTGTCGTTCTTTTTTTCATACAGTACCTCACTTCTTATGTAAATATTTATTCTGTCATAAACTCTCACCATTATATCGTGGAATATTCAAATCGAACAGTGGTTTATTTTTATTTTAATATAGGGTAATAAATCAACTTCATCCTACATCCACAAGTAATTAAAAAAGTAAAACAACTGTATTTATTATGTACTACAAATAAAGTTTTGATTTCACATGCAATTGACGCTTAAAAATGAATATGAATACTCACTCGTACAAACTTCGAACACAAAGCAAATAGGCGAAGTTATAGAATAAACTTCGCCTCAAATATTTGATCACAGAGATTTAAATGAAATTTTATATCCATACATTCCAGTAATAAAATTACTTATCTTTCTCCATATATTCTTTAATCTTTCGTTCTTCCCACTCTTTTCCGAATATCCCAACTGGAAAAGTTGTCAAACCGTGTATAACGATACCGATCCCCCAACCTGCAAGTGGATATAAAAACCATAATTTACTTGAATCAGAGATTATATTTATAATAAAAAGCATTAAGTTCACTAGAATATAAACCGTTAAATGAATATAAAACGCTTTTAAATTCTCCACCCTTTTTTTAGCTCGTAAATAAACCTCATCTCGCTCCACCCTTAAACACCTCTTTCCATATTGTATTTCTTGACCTTCTCTCCAATATTAACATCATATTCTAATCGGAAATCCGTTATTCTCAAAAAGCACAAAACAAAAAGTACCCATCGAATTGTCATACATATGATCATTCGATGGGTACTGCATGATACATTTTCACAGAAGTCTAATTAAGACCAAATCCAAACATCTTCATTGTTTTCAACATCGCTCTTTATCTCATAAACCTTTTCAATATGATCCGTTGTGTTCCAGTTAATAGAACTTCCGCCCCAGCCTACATACTTCATATCAATTTTTACTTTCTCACCCGTATTAAATACTTGTCCCTTCGTTAAGAAAACATCAATAATCACTTTCTTCCCGTTTAGTGATGGATACTCAACTACGACATATTTAGTAGCACCGTCTCCCTCATCTTCCATCGTTCCCACTTTTGCTACTTCCCCAATTACATAATCAGGTGAGCCATCTTCTTTCATGTGCATGCCTAACTTGTTTGTTGTATTTTCAATTGCAGTTGCAACCATATATTCTGTAAAATTACGCATCATAGAACCAGTAGCCTTTACCTCATCTCCTACTTTCACGTTTGAAAGAGAGTCTATATATACACTAACAGGTTCTTCATATTGCTTAGATTTTACGACAATTACACCGTTATCTACTTCTACTACTCGCCCTTCTAACGTCGAGAAATTCGATTCAATAGAAGCTGCACTCGCTTTTGTTACTTCTAATCCTGGTAAATTCGTTCCTGATAATGCTGCGATTCCTAAAGCACCTGCTAAAATTATTTTTTTCATACCCATTATGAAACATCTCCATTCATGATGATTTTATTTTTTTGATTGGATACGACCAACCTGTAACTATTATAGTTACAGGTTATAGAAAATAGCAACCATCTTTCTCATGCAATGATGCATACTGTACTTTTTAAATATAAAGCGTTTTTCCCTATATTCAATACTACTGCTAAATTCTTGCACACCAGCAGGTAAACGAATTGATGATGAAGAAACTAATGTCATGCATCATATTTTTCAATACTGCAGTTTGATAATCGTAGTCCATTACATTATGTAGGAGCGGAGTTAACATGTTAATAAAACCAAAGAGATTACAGGCAGGAGATGTTGTGGCAACAGTAAGTCCTTCATGGGGAGGAGCAGGTGATTCTGACATAAGATGGCGTTATGAGCAAGGGGTAAAGAGGTTAGAAGAAGTTTTCGGTCTTACGGTTGTTCCCATGCCAAATAGTTTAAAAGGTAGCGAATTCATTTATAACAACCCACAGGCTCGTGCGGAAGATTTAATGACAGCATTTCAAGATACGCGCGTGAAAGCAATTATTGCGAATATCGGCGGTGAAGATAGCATTCGCTTACTTCCCTATATAGATTTTAATGTGATACGTGAAAACCCGAAAATTTTTATGGGATACTCTGACGTTACCGTTTCACACTTGTTTTGTTATAAAGCAGGAATTTCCTCCTTTTACGGTCCAGCCATTTTAACGGATTTTGCTGAAAATATAGAGTTGAATCCATATACGGTTGAAATGGTAAAGCGAACTCTCTTTTCAAATGAAGTTATTGGCGAAATTCAACCAGCTCATGAATGGACGAGTGAGCGTTTAGAATGGATAGAGGTAAATAAAGATACAAGACGTACGATGCAGCAAAATAATGGATATGAGGTACTTCAAGGCTCTACTACCGTACAAGGACGCTTAATTGGTGGTTGTATAGAAGTACTGGAATTTGCAAAAGGAACGGAGCTTTGGCCTGAGAAAAAACATTGGGAAGATAGTATCTTTTTCTTTGAAACTTCTGAAGACCACCCAGAACCAAGTTATATAAAGTATTGTTTACGAAATTACGCAGCGCAAGGCATTCTCCAAAAAGCAAAAGGGATTATTTTTGGTAAACCAAAAGACGAAATGTATTATGAAGAATATAAACATGAAATACTTAAAGTTATGAAAGAATATAACTTAGAAGATTTGCCGATTCTTTATAATTTAAATTTCGGCCATACTGAACCGAAGTTTATTTTACCTTACGGCGCGTTGGCAGAAATTGATTGTGAAAATGTATCTTTTTCTATTTTAGAGAGTGGCGTGGAATGAAGTGTAACTTTAATCAGTGGGGGGCCATTCACATCGCTATCAAGCTAACATTTTGAAGTACTCCCAAAACAAAAATTTATTCTTTTCATAGGTAACCAAGGACATTTAGTTTATTTTTTTCGTTTTAGGGAACAATTAATTTCTTAAGTTGATAGCGATGTGGCGCTATCCCAAAATATAAAAATCTCCTTCAAAAAAGAAAGGCGCCTACGCACCTTTCTTTTTTAACTCACTTGTACTCTCTTCAGCATCCAAAATCCCTTCGGAATCACTTTAATACATCATTGTACGGACCTAATTGCTTTTTAGAAAAGTAATGGATTGTCTCCTTACTTTTCAGTAACATATTTCCTTTTATAATTTTAAAAAATGATATTATAGTTTTTCAATTCTCATATAAAGTCTATTGACTGTATATATCTTTCTCTATATTCTTTAACAACATTTCCAACCTATCCCTAGTAACTTGATTAAAATGTGGATTTAATTCCTTTATTATGAATTCAAGTAACTCATAGCTTATGTATTCACCCAATTCCAGTGAATATTGTTCAGCTAAAAAAGACTTTAATTTTTTAGAGATATCAATCTTATCCTTTTTACTAATTTTTATCTCCATTCGATAACAAACCCCTCTTAGATTAATCTGAAAAGCTAATTAAAATAACTTTTTATTACCTGCGAACTGGTCACTGTTGCATATCATTTTTATATTTGAAGTATCTCTGTTTTATATATTACACAGCACAATATATAAAACAAAGCCCAAATACAGAATTTTTAACTTTATCAACTTTTTTAGGAATTCCAAATAAAATTAACTTTTTCATATTATTAAATTTTTTCTATAAATTTTTCATACCTTCTACCTTTTTGGCACTTTCGTTACCGTAAGTTGCAATTTTCCTCATTTTTAAAATAATACAACCTAGACTCAATGCAAAAAGTGAAATGAATAATATAACTGTAATCTTTTCACTTTTAAATTTTAGAGTAAATGAGGAAAGGGATGCTCCTCCCTTTTCATTATTTTGAGGAGAAAAATTTAGAAATTTTGTACGTCCAAACATGTACCAAACAAATAGTGTAAAAATAAAGAATAAAATACCATTCATAAAATTTTATAATATAATTAACTAGTAACGGAAACCCTAGCGCCCCAACCCCAAACCATACTTCGAGAATGCTAAATTTAGCAGCACTATTCCTTTCTGCTGAAATAATAAAGGAACCCATCGTAGTTTCTAACAAACCTGCTCCATAGCCTAATACAAAGCAAATAACAGTTAAATATGCCCATTCTTTAATATATATAAAACCTCCTAGAACGATGGACATTACTAAAACACCTAATGTTATTGTTTTAAAATAATGATACTTTCTTACTAGTATGGGTGAACTTAGAACACCAAATAAAAAACCCGTAAATTGAAAAAATATTAAAACACCTAATTGACCAGGGGCTCTTCCATAATATTGTATTTAATGAAGGAATTAAACTACCTATGCAAACATGTATTATTCCTACAATAAAATAAAACAAGCAACCATATCTAGTCCTTTATCCGGACAAAAAAATCGATCCAGTCAAAACTTTAAAATTGATAGTTTACCTGTAGGTACCAAAGAATTGAAATGGGTTATTGTACCTTCAGAAAAAGATCATCCTTCTACTATCTCTTTCAATGTAATGATTGATGTTCCCCTAGGTACTGATTCTATTCGTTGGAAAAATATTTCACATGAATCTAGGACTGAAGCTTACACAAATACCAAATATTATATCGCAAGTCCAATTGGTGCCACTAGCAAATTCACTGTGCAAATTTATGCTATTACAAATTAGAAAATAAAGAATCCCAATGGAGTACCATTGGGATTCTTTTTCGATTTCATTTCGTAAACAATAGATGGAGATTAAATTTATTTGCAAATCATTTAAACCATTTGAGAATTTATATTTTGAACGGCCGTTTATTTCCAAAGAAAAATCCAAAAATATTAACTACATTTTCCTGCTTATCATTTACTCAAAACTGGATTCCAAAGCGATAGGGCAAAAATCCAATTTGTGTCACCATTGCCTTGATAACCTTGAACTGCTTCATACACTTTCCCCTCATATACTACTCTATCACCTTTAGTATATGCTTTTCTCGCATCCCATTTTTCATATGTGGAATCCTCTGCCTTTGTTGTTACATCCAATACATCACTTCTACTAGATCCATTTCCAGCTAAATCAACCGCTGTTACTACATATTTATACGGTGTATTAGCCTTCAATTCCTTATCCATAAAGTTAGACTCTTTATTTTAATACTAGTAGAATCATTTCGTTCATAGAGACTATCTTCAATTAATATTAAAAGCTACTTTCTGGTTGCTGTTGTCCATCTTCACCTATACAGTTAGTTTGTAAGAACCCTCCTCTTAAGGAAGGCCCTATCTTTTATCAGAAGTAGAATTCAATTTAATGCTTAGGGCAAACATTTTATCGCAGACACTATCAAAGGTACATTGCATCATTTAACAAATATTTTAATCCTACCGCTAGACTTACAATAAGTATAGACAAATATCAATTTCCGCACCAATACTATTGATAAAACCAATAGTATGTTGATCAAAACATAAAGAAGGGACTTCATTATTTTCTATTTTTACAACAACAGATAATTTGCATTTTAGATTATGTTTACTTTGCATATTAATTATTTCATTTTTTTTATGTTCCAATATGGAAATTAACTTTTTTACAACCTCTTCTGCATTAAGAGATTCTTCATACCCTGTTTCAATACTCCAGTTTGTTTCTTCCCGAATAAATAACGAATTACCTCTAATAAAGTCACCTTTTTTATAAGTCATCGTTGGTTCTAAATTAAATTGTTTAGTTAGCTCTTCTGGATTAAATATTTCTCCGAAAATGGCTAGTTCTACATTTATTAATGTACTCAAATTATTTAACACATCCCTATTAATATTTGAAGTAAAGGATAATAAATTTTATCCTTTACTTCATACTTATAATTCATTATAACTAAAAATCTAAAGTCATTTTTTCACAAATGACTTTAGATTTTTTTATTTTATAAATGAATCAGTTGGTATCGGAGTTCCTTTTCCACCTTTTAGGTAAATCCAAAGTCTTCCTGTTTTCTTATCCACATAGATATCATATTTTGAAATACTAACACTTCTACCCAAGTAGTCTCTTTTTAATTCGTGAGCATCAATACCTTTTCTTTTAAGGAATTTATCATCAACCTTATTTATACTCTTGGGAACCTGTTTCATTGCTGAAGTTACTGCTTGTTTTCCATACTTTTTTATTGCATATTGTATACCATATCTAGCCACAGCCGCTACTACTACAGGCCAAATAGAAGCACTTGCTTTTAGGGTATTAACTTCATATTCTTTTCCTGTTTCTTGATCAACGAATGTAGCTATAAAGTCATTTCCTTCAACTTCTTGTACATAAACATCAAAGTTTTGTTGGGTTTCTTCACCATTTTCATCAACCGTCTTACCGAATACAGTAATTCCCCCTGTTTCAAGGTTCATGTCGATATCTGTTGAAACTGACAAATCTGTTGTGTCTAAAGTTGTATTAACTACGACCTTTTCGTCTGTTTCTTTTTCTATATTAATCTTTAATTCATTTGAAACTTCAATTCCTAATTCTTTATTTACTTCAGATTCCACTTTACTTACATCAACGGAAGTTACTTTATCTTGTATTCCTGTATCTGCTTTTACATATTGTATATTAGGAAGTAAAGTAAGTAACATAGAAAACACTAATATTTTAACAATTACGTTTTTCATTAATCGATCTCCTCTTTCAATCTATCATTATTAATCCAGAACCATATTCGGAATCATATCCTTTTTCACCTAGATCTTTAGTTTTATCATTTAAATAAGATTTAATATTCTGACCATTGAAAATTATATCTTTTTGTGCTAATAGGACTGCTACAGTACCCGTAACATACGCAGTAGCAAAAGAGGTACCACTATAATATGAATAGTCACCTTTATTATCAGTAGTTAAGATATTTATTCCGGGAGCTGCATAATCTATTTTCCCTTTTGCAGATACACCAGATCGTTTTAAATTTTCTTTTATTGCTGAAACAGATATTACATTTTCATATTTAGCTGGATAATCAACTGATAATCCTAATGTATTTCCTGAAGCTGCAACAATTATGATTCCCTTGTCTAATGCTTCATCTATAGCTTCTTTTAATTTCGGATTATCTGATTGTACACCGAAACTAATATTCATTATTTGCACATTTTCTTGAATGCACCATTGTATACCTTTAATTAATGTATCAATATCTGCTAAACCTTTGTCATCGAGAACTTTAACGTCATAAATCTCTGCATTAGGGGATATTCCAGTGAGACCTAAATCATCATCATGGGCGGCTATGATTCCAGCAACTGCAGTCCCATGTCCATAATTATCAACATTTTCGTTTCCTGGATTAATAGCATTATAATCTTTTACAATTTTTCCTTTTAAATCTTGATGATTTTTATTAATCCCACTATCCAATATTGCTACTTTGACTTTAGGTAATGACTTATAGTCATTAATCTTAGTCTCATCAGAATATATTGCTTTAAATCCCCAATTCTTTTGTTTAGTAATCTTTGCTTCGTCGCTCTTCTCTTTTTTAGATGCGGGTTTGCTGTTTGAGCTAAAACAAGAACATAAAAAAAAGAGACAAATTATACTGATGGAACAAACTTTTTTTATAAACATCACTCCTTTATCTTGTATGTCCCCAAATATTTTTTCTCCTAAAATGAAAGGGCATACATTTTGTAGTAAAGTTAAAGTTCTTATGACCCTTTAAATACTAAGGTCAATAGAAATTAATAACAAGCCTATTATTCTCTTTCTTTTTTTTGTATAATCAATATGAATAATCGGAATATTACACCTCGTTTAATATTGTTTAATTTAAATATACAGTTTTTAATTATTTGTAAATGTACTATTTTCATATAGTCTTTAACATCAGAATTAATGAGAAATTTGCAACTATATATTATGCAACCTTTATTTTCCGACCATTTATGATGTGCTAAAAACCGAGTTTAATTTAACCTATTCCCCGAAAGAATTCTCCTTCCTCAAGGAACGCGAAATGGGTAAGTGGGAGATACAATGACTTCGGACATGTGATGAAATAAAGCCATTTTAGTTGTCCTCCATACATGGGGTACCGGCCCATTCCCATCAACCTAAGAAAACAAATGTGGGATACTTCAAAATATTAGCTTGATGCACATGGATCAGCACCCTAATAGGCTTGGATTAAAATCATAACAACCAGCTAAAAAAAGATTGCTGTAATAGAAGTTATGCATATAATCAAAAAAGGACAAACTATCCCAGATGAATAGTTTGTCCAAAACCAGAATCTCTTTGGTTTAACACTATATAATTTAGTTCCGCTAGGAATCTTTCATTCTCATTTCATATCCTATTATTTTTGCATCAGAACTAACTACAGTAAATTAGAATAATGACTTAATACTTGCTAGAACAGTAAGTATCCCTATAACAATTACAAATACATTACTCATTTTCCCTCTGTATTTTGCTAGTACTGGTACTTTACGAATCGCATACATCGGTAATAGACATAAGATAGCAGCGACTAACGGACCGCTAAGGGCATCAATGATTCCAAGAATACTTGGATTTGTATAAGCAACATACCAACATGTTAATACAACAAAAGTAAGAATCATTGTCTTAACTGTTTTTTCTCCTATATCTTTCCCACGTTTTTTACTGGACTTGATAATCATGTCACGCATTACCTCATACGCTCCTATATAATGGCCAAGTAAAGACTTTGTAATAGCCACAAATGCAATCATAGGAGCTGCAATAGTGATTACTGGCGAATTAAGCTCATTAGCAAGATATGATAGGATTGACAAGTTCTGTTCTTTTGCCACCTTAAGATCATCTGGAGTCAAACTTAAAGTACTGCTCCAAACAAAAAACATAACAACAGCGAATGTCATAATATAACAAACTTTTTGTATTTGAGCACACTTGGCATCAGTAGCGTCTATTCCATACGTAGCTCTCTGTTTCATAACAAATGACGAAATCATAGGAGAATGATTAAACGAGAATACGATGATTGGTAGTATCATCCAAACCGTTCCGAAATACCCTGTTCCAGCTGAAACAGTAGAAACACTTGAAAAACTTAGCATTGAAGTATTCCATTGTGGAATTAAAGATATTGCAATAAAAAGTAGAGAAGCAATGAAAGGATATACTAGCATGCTCATTATCTTTACAGTAATATCCTGACCAAAATTTAGTATAGTGATAAGACCGAGTACTAATACAAGTGATAAAATAGCCCTTGGAGGCTCCGGCATGTGCAATTGGTGTACAATAAAACTACTTGCCGTATTTGTAAGTGCGACCGAGTACATCAGCACGATCGTATAAATGGAGACGAAATATACGATGTTAAAAATGATACTTGCTTTATTTCCGAAATATTCTCTTATTGTACCTGTAATCCCCTCATCGGCAGAATTCGAAGCGTAAATCATTTTAGCAAGCGCCCTATGTGAGTAGTACATAACTGGATATGCAAGTATGGTAATTAACAGCAATGATAATAAACCACCTGAACCTGCATTAATCGGTAAAAAGAGTACCCCTGCTCCAATTGCTGTTCCAAAAAGGCTCAATGCCCAGGTAGTATCCTGTTTATGCCATTTTTTAGGGTCTAGGTATTTTTCATTTTTTACTGCCGTATTATCAGCTTGAAATTCTATGTTTTTTGCAGTATTCCCATTCATATATTAATTCCTCCTTGTTTCCTATTCTTACGTCTTTATTTAAGGTATAGGAATATAGACCGTTCTTTTTGTTTATAAAGTGCGCCACATCGTATATCCTTCTTCTAAGTTGATCAGACTCAAAAAATTAACGAAGCATCAACCTGACGAGTTTGTTACCACTTACAAAATGTTTCAATTATATAGTAGGATATTTTATTGATAATTCCCCCAATATCCAGAAATCCTTAAGCGAACAATAGAGAATAGATTGTTAACCTTTTCACAATGTAGACGTTAACTGTTCATTGATTTGATTGTTTCTCCCCAAATATTTTATTTTTAATGGCAATCCCTGTAGGTGTAGCCGCAATTCCACCTAAACCTGTCTCTCTTAATTCGCGAGGAATCTGTCTTCCAACTCTATACATCGCTTCAATAACTTCGTCAGCATTGATGATATTGTTTACGCCGGCTAATGCAATGTCCGCTGCTGCTAAAGCATTTGTCGCTCCAATGGCGTTTCTCTTTACACAAGGAATTTCTACCAAACCAGCGACCGGATCACAAACTAAACCGAGTAAATTTTGTAATGCAATCGAAAAAGCTTCAGAAGATTGCTGTGGCGTTCCACCTGCAGCTTCTACCGCAGCTGCAGCCGCCATTGCTGAGGCACTGCCTACTTCAGCTTGACATCCTCCATACGCTCCTGAAATACAAGCGTTGTTTGCTACTATCGTTCCAAATAACGCTGATGTGAATAGAAAATGTATCATATCTTCATGACTTAACTGCAACGTATCCTTAATACTAAATAGGACTCCCGGAATCGTCCCACTCGCACCCGCTGTTGGAGTTGCACAAATAGCTCCTAATGCAGCATTTACTTCATTAACACCGATAGCACTTTGAATCCCTAACACCATCAAATCTCCAGAAAGAGTTTTCCTATTTTCTCGATAGTTTTTAATTTTAACTGCATCACCTCCGGTTAAACCGGTTGGAGAAAATACACCGTCGCCCTCGATACTTTTATTTATAGCATTTTGCATAGTCGCTAAATTTTGTTCCATTTTACTCCAAACTTCTTCATAAGAAGTTTTAGTTTGTTCGATTTCCTGTTCAATTGCTAATTCATGAATTGTCTTTTGACTTTTATTAGCTGCATCCACAATTTCTTTTATGGCCATATACATATTTTTTCTCTCCTTAATGTAACTAAAGAATAATAAGATTAGCTATATTGCTTAAATTCCCTAACTCCTTCTGAGCATTACCAGGCAATAGCGAATCCAAAGCGAATGCATATAAATATTTTGTTTTATCTTTCAAACTATGAAAGTTGTTAATTTCAACATCATATTGTTTAAAGATCCTGCGTAAGACAAATTCAAAGTCAGCTCTTTCTGAAATTGCAATAACAACTGGCAATGGCCCCTGCAGTTCTAAGCTAAATCCGTCAATTTCAACATGTTTGACTTCGATCAATCCACCACCGACTGAAATACCCACCGTTCTAATACTTCGACTATCATCCTCTACATATACATCTGCCGTATTTGGATGACCGGCAGGACTATCACCTGATTTTTCAATAAAAGTAATGTCAATCCCTTTAGATTCTGCTATTTTAATAGCATCTGGCACTTTGCTGTCGTCGGCAGCAAAGCCTAATATACCAGCAATTATTGCAAAATCAGTTCCGTGACCTTTATGGGTTTCAGCAAATGATTCATAATACGTTACCACAACTTTTTTTGGAAGACCTTGAAATAATTTATTAGCAACTGTTCCAATAGACAAAGCACCTGCAGTATGTGAACTTGAAGGACCTATCATTATGGGCCCAATCACATCAAAACAACTTTTGTATTTAACAACCTTTTTTTCTTTAATAGATGCTACATTTATGTTCATATAAGCACCCCCATGGTTTATTATTTTTAATTGCTGTTGAATCTAAGTTATTAGCATAATCAATTTATAATAAGACCCTTTTTTGATAGCGCTTTCTTTCTTGGGTTGAATAAACTTTCCTTTTGTTCCACAACCCTCCATATAGTAATCATATCAGTATGTAAAATTTTAGAAAATTACTGGCAAGTTCTTTAGAATTTTCGAACCAAAACGAGGTTTAATATTTTCGCTAAAGGTCATATATTATCTCTCGACGCCCTCATTATAACTTGTATATTTATGAGTTCAATCTTTTTTTATTTTTAGAAAGATTGAATAGGCAGAATTTTGAATGGGTAATAAATTTCACTTAGTATGTAGCAATTATGTCCTTTGTTTGAAGCTGTATTAGTTAATAGAAAAGTAAAAATAACACAGAATTACTTTCATTAACACATTGATTATATTGAAAAATCATTATAAAGATACTTATATTGTCCTATGTTGGAACATCTTATTTTGGACGTTAAAGCTGTTGTAATAAATGATTATTGAAGATGGAAAGTAATAAGTTAATAAAATATAAAACCATTTTGTTTAATAATAAAATATCACGAATTTATATGCATTATTCAGAAAAAAAGAACTTTTCTTGATGAATCCTAAAGTACTAATTTATAACTATCCACTACTATAAAATAGGATGTTAACTCTTCTATATAGGTTATATATTATTTATCCCAAAACCCTAATGAAATTGGATATTTAGAAGTGTTATCTTCATAAATAGAAATTTCACTTGCTGTTTTAATAGTTGAATAGATCATTACAATTCAACTACCTTATATATTATTCCCTCATTTATTAATTCTCTCCCCACCTATCGATTTGAGGTAAAATAAGGGGATTATATATAAATAATATCATCATCAACGTGCAATTTATAAAAACAATTAAAAAAACAAATTCAAAACACCTTTCTTTAATGGTGAATGAAAGGTGTTTTGAATTTTAAAATATCATATATTATTTAGAATGATATACTAGCGAAAGAGATGCACTTACTTCTTCTGTGCCGGCAGATATCTCTTCTGTTAATGCAGAAACTTCTTGAATTTGACTTATTATTTTATCTAAATCTCTCATAATAGATGAGAATGTTAGATCCACTTTGTAGGCCGCTTCTTTTCCTTCTTCTACCGCAACTACTGCAAACGGTTCGCAAGGTTATTAAGTGCGAGTCGTTCAAACTTAGTGAGTTACCTCTTTTAAAATAGTAGAAATACTATCCTCTAACATTTCCAATCCTTTACTTAATCCTTCTAAGTCTATTGTTAAAGAAGGTAACAACTTAATAACTTCATCATTAGGTCCAGATGTTTCAATAATTAGACCATTTTCAAATGCAACTGAGCAAATCTTTTTAGCTATTCCAAAAGTATTACACGCTATGCCCTGCATAAAGCCTCTCCCTCGTACTTCTCCTTGAAGTTGGGGGTATTTCAAACAAATCTCATTAAGAAAGCTAGTGATTTTTTCACTTTTCCATTTTAAAGCATTAATAAACTCTATATCTTTCCAATAACTCAAAGCTTCTGTAGCTGCTAAAAATGCTAGATTATTCCCTCGAAACGTTCCATTATGTTCTCCTGGTTCCCACTTATCATATTCCGGTTTAATTAGTGTAATAGCCATCGGAAGGCCAATGCCACTTATAGATTTTGACAAACAAATTATGTCTGGTTTAATGCTCGCAGGTTCAAAGCTAAAAAATGTCCCCGTACGTCCGCACCCTGCTTGAATATCATCGACAATCAATAATATATTATATTTTTTACACAGTCTGTCAATTCCCTTTAACCATTGGGAACTAGCCGTATTTAAACCACCCTCACCTTGAACTGTTTCTAGAATAATTGCAGCAGGTAAATCCACTCCACTTCCACTATCGTCTAATACTTTTTCTAAATAGGATAAAGAATTAAGGGAATCTAAATAATTTTCATACGGCATGATAATACTATTATTTAGTGGTACTCCAGCCCCCTTTCTCTTAAAATGATTACTCGTTATCGAAAGTGATCCTAAACTCATTCCATGAAAAGCATTTGAAAAACTTATGATATTTGTTCGTCCAGTCACTTTTCGAGCAATTTTCAGTGCACTTTCAACAGAATTTGTACCTGTTGGACCAGGAAACATAATTTTATAGTTTAAATCACGTGGTTCCAAAATAATTTTGTTAAATTGCTTTAAAAAATTCACTTTAGCACTTGTTCCCATATCAAGACTATGAATAATACCATCTTCTAAAAGATAATCTATTAATACCTGTTTCATTTTATCATCATTATGTCCATAATTAAGAGCACCAGCACCTGAGAAAAAGTCAATATACTCTTTTCCATCTACATCCCATAATTTATATCCTTTAGACTTAGTGAAGATCGTTGGAAAGCTTCTGCTATAACTTCGAACTTGGGATTCTAGTTCATTAAATATATCCATTTTTGAACTAACTACCATAAAAGAGCACCTCCTAATTTTTCGTTTTTACTATACTCACAAAGAATAATGAAAAGTTATATAATTGCTATTGTAAATTTATACCGAATGCATATCTTTATAGCGATGAGCTGCTATTGCTGCTTGACCAAGAGAGATTCCCCCATCATTGGTAGGTACTTGTTTGTGCATGTAAACCTCGAATTTACAAGCCTTAAGTGACTTATAGGTTTCTACAAGTAAAAACTTATTTAAAAATACTCCCCCACTAAGAACTAGTTTATTAATCCCTGTTTCTTGACGAATTTGTTTACAGGTTTCTGTAATCATTTGAACCATTGTATAATGAAAACGATAGCTCAATTCACCCTTGGTATACTTATCTTTAAGTATCAAAGATACCAACTCTTTAAACATAGGTTTTATATCGATTTTTCTAATTCCATTCGAAGCAACTATTTCATATGATAATAAAGGATTGGAAGAATTATTGATATCAATCGCTTGCTCCAACTCAATAGCAGCCTGTCCTTCATATTGGACTGTTTCACGGACACCCAATAGTGCTGAAACAGCATCAAAAAGCCTTCCCATACTTGAAGTAAGAGGAGAATTAATTCCTTTTTGAATCATTTTTATAAGTACATCTAGTTCAAAACTATTTCGCTCTGAAATTATCTTTATTGGTAATTCTTTGACTTGTTCACCATATATTTGCGTCAATATTCCTAAAGCAATTCTATACGGTTCTTTAACAGCTTTATCACCGCCTGGCAGCTGAAAGTAATCGATATATGCCGCTCTTTGATAATTAAGAAAATCACCGATTAAAAACTCTCCACCCCAAATATTCCCATCATCACCATAACCCGTACCATCTAAAATAACTCCTAAAACAGGACCATCTAATTGATTATCAACCATACAAGAAGCCATGTGGGCATGATGATGCTGAACCTGTACAACTGGTAAAACTTTTTGATCAAATGCATATTTTGTACTATAAAAATCAGGATGAAGATCACTTGCAATTACAGAAGGACTAATTTCAAAGATTTTTTGTAAGTGAGCTATAGTATTTTTAAACGATTCATAAATTTTATAGTTTTTTAAATCACCAATATGATGACTAATAAAAGCTTTTTCGTCTTTAGTTAGGCAAATCGTATTCTTTAATTCTGCTCCTAAAGCAAGTACATTAGTTGATCCTTCTTTAAAATCAATTGGGTTTGGTACATAACCTCTAGCGCGACGAATTATTTGTAGTTTTATTACTTCATCATCTAAATCAATACCCCTAACAATAGAGTCATCTACTCTAGTGAATATCTCCCTATTGTGTACTAAATAATAATCTGCAATTCCCTTTAGCTGCTCAATTACATCTCCATCTTTATATACAATAGGTTCATCAGAAACATTGGCGCTCGTAGCTATTAATGCAATAAAATTCCCTCTTAAAATAAGATGATGAAGTGGTGTATATGCTAACATTACCCCATAATTATTATTATTTGGTGCAACATCTAAAGAAATAAACTCATTATCCTTTTTGTTCAATAACACAATTGGTCGTTCTTTAGAAACTAATAAAGTTTCTTCATTTTTTGTTATTTCAGCAAAATTTTTCACATCATCTAATTGAGATGACATTAAAGCAAAAGGTTTTTCATCCCGTTTTTTTCTTTTTCTTAATTCTTTTACAGCTTCATGATTCATTGGATCTACAACTAAGTGATATCCACCTAACCCTTTAATAGCTAGGATTTTCCCCTTTTTCAACAAATCAATTGTTTTTTCTATTGGATTATCAGTGGAGACATTTGTACCATCTGTTGTTTTCAATTGAACTTGTGGTCCACATTTCCAGCAAGCATTTGGTTGGGCATGGAATCTCCGATCCAATATGTCTTTGTATTCTTTATCACACTCTTTGCACATAGGAAATTTGGCCATTGTAGTATATGGTCTATCATAAGGAATATCTTTTATTATTGAATATCTAGGTCCACAATTTGTACAATTAATAAATGGATAACGAAACCTTCTATTCGTTGGATCAAATAATTCGTCTAAACATTCATTACATACATAAGTATCAGGAGATATTAAAGTTTGCCTACTACTATGTTTTTGGCTACTCAAAATATCAAAAGAGCTATAACGATTGTTGGATTCTTGTTCCTCTATTAATTTAACCTCTTGCACATAAGCCAATTCTGGGGAATTAAATTCAATATCATGAATAAAATGCGTAATATTATTTTGTTCCCCTTCTACTTCTATAAGCACTCCATTTGAATCATTTAACACCCATCCGTTTAGATGATACTTTTTTGCTATCCTATATACGAAAGGTCTAAAACCAACACCTTGCACAATGCCTTTAACTTGATACTTTTTTATAAACATATTTATTACTTTTTTCATAGATTGTCTCCTAACATAATCGAGGTAATTCTGCCCCATATAACAACTCAATGAGTTTCAATTCACCTGATTTTGCTTCCATGAGCACTTGTCTTTCTTTTGTTTGAGTAACTTTACCAATTACCGCAGCTTCTTTACCATATTTAGTATTTTTTAATACCCTCACGACTTCCTCACTTACCTCTGGAGACACAAACATACAAACATTGCCCTCATTAGCTAGATACATTGGATTAACACCTAACATGTCGGCAGCCATAATAGTTTCTGCTAACATAGGAATATCTCTTTCTTGTATTTTTATTCCAGTATTAATTGTTTCTGAGACTTCATTTAAAACTGTACCTAACCCGCCTCTTGTAATATCTCGCATACAATGTATAGAATCACCAAAATGATTTTTCAACTCTGATATCATATGATTTAATGGTGCACAATCACTATTTATTCTCTGTTCAAACCCTAATCCTTCTCTGATAGAAAGGATATGTATACTATGGTTTCCTAGTTGTCCTGTTATAATGATATCGTCACCTTCTTGAATAGAGTTTACCGAAAACGGTGATACATCTCCTTCAAAAACTCCTATTCCAGTTGTATTAATAAAGATTTTGTCTACTTCACCTTTTTTAACAACTTTTGTATCACCAGCAACAATATACACTCCACCTTCTTTCGCGGTCTCTCTTATAGAATCTAATATTTCTTCCAAATCTTTAATTGGAAAACCCTCTTCTAGTACTAATGCCAATGATAGATAAAGTGGTTTTGCACCACTAACCGCTAAATCATTAACCGTTCCACAAACTGCTACTTTACCTATATTCCCTTCACCAAAAAAGATAGGATCAATAACAAAAGAGTCTGTTGTCATCGCCAATCTTCTACTACTTACCTCAAGAATGGCACTATCCTCCATTTTTCCAAGGTGAACATCTTCTAGTTTTGCAGTAATAATTGAACTAATTAAATCCTGACTCAATAGTCCTCCTGTTCCATGGTCTAAAATTATATTTTCTAAATCTTTAGTTAATTTCATTTATTAAAACTCCTTTTCATTTTTATTTTTGAAAAATAATATCACTTGCTACATAGAACAAGTGATATTACAACGTATTTACTTACGGAATTGCAACTCCATCAAAAGAAATATCTTCATTTTTAGAAATTGAATTACAGATTTCCTCGATACTCATAATCTTTGCACAATATGAACCTAACCATTTTAAAGCTCGTTCCTTATCTTCAGCCTTTGCTGAAACAACTGCATCTTCTGGTACGATTACATTATAACCACGAAAAAATCCATCCGCTGCAGTTGTTTGGACACAAATTTGAGTTTGCATACCCGTAATAATAATTGTATCTACTCCTAATTTTTTTAAGGTTTCATCAAGATTTGTCTCAAAAAAGCCACTATCCTTATTTTTCTCCATAATAATATCTTTTTCATGAAGAAACTCAGGTAAGATTTCTGCACCTTTAGATCCCTTTGTGACTGGTAAAAAATCACCATATCGTTCAGCTTTCGGATCATCTTCTAAGTTAATTAACTGCAGGTGAATAATAGAAACATCATTTTCTCTCATAGTATCTAAGAAAGACACCATTTTAGGCGTAAACGCCTCCACAGCTGCAATTCTATCCTCATTTTTATTAACCAAATCGTACTGTAAATCATTTGTGAGCACTGCATATTTCATAATAATTCTACCTCCAATTAACTGAGAATTTAATTTTTCTAAAATACAATGTTCATTATTCCACCAGTAGTAAGAATATGTCAAATATTATTTTTTATCTAAATTTTCTAAATAATTTTCTGAAAATTAATACCTAATAGGACTCTATTTCCTATTAGGTATTAATTTAACGCTTTTTATTTTGAATAACCACTCATATGTAATTAAAGTTTTTCACTCTCTGTAAAAAATGATTTATGTTCTACTGGAGAAGAAAGCACTATTAAGGTTGTAGGCTTTCCATACTCTAAGCACAAATTAATATAGTCTTCGAGTGTATGTACAGATTCCGTGACTACCTTTGTTAGATAACTATACATACCGGCAATCCGGTGACATTCAACCACATCTGAATGTTCCATTGCAAACTTTTTATATTTATTGCAATCCCTTGGTTCCATCAAAACAAACGCAGTAATATGTTTTTTTAATTCTTTCGGATTAACAATCGTGCGATAACTTATAATTACCTCTTGTTCTTCTAGTCTTCTAACTCGCTCTGTAACAGAAGGAGAACTCAAACCTACCAGTTTTCCTATTTCAACCATACTTAAACGTGCATTTTCCTGAAGATGAGAAAGAATCTTTAAATCTGTATCGTCCATTGCTTGGCCTCCCCTTGATTAATTAAGAAAACATTTAATAATTCTTAAATTCTTTAAGAAAATTATAATTAATACATAAATTATAGCATGTTATCTTTTTTTTAAACTTTATATAATTAATATCAATTAACGAAAGAGAGGCTGAGAATCTTGACACAACAATCATTGAAACGTTCAATTAATTGGGTACAGGGGACCGCATTAACCATCGGAGCTGTGTTAGGTTGTGGAATCCTTATTTTACCTTCAATTACTGCGAATAGCGCTGGACCAGCTTCAATTTTATCTTGGGTTATCATGTCTATATTAGCTTTTCCTATTGTAGCGACTCTAGCGCGTCTTGCTAAAATGATTCCCAGTGCTGGAGGAATTACAGCTTATGTTCAAATGGCATTTAATGCAAATACAAGTGCCATCCTAGGCTGGATTATGTTAGGTTCTATTCCTATTGGAGTACCTATTATTGCTTTAACAGGTGCCCATTATATTGGATATGTTTTTCCAATAAGCAATCTTAGTGTTATAGGAATTGCAGCATTAATTTTAATTACCTCTTTACTCTTACATATAAAAGGGATCGAGCTATCATCAAAAGTTAGTGTGTTTGTAATTTGTATTATTTCACTTTTAATAGTTGTCGCTGTTATCGTTTCTATACCATATGTAAAATTAAGTTCTTTTACACCATTTGTACCAAACGGGTGGTCTTCCGTTGGCGCTTCTTCTGTAATTATCTTTTTCTCATTTGTAGGGTGGGAAATGATAACCCCATTAGCTGAAGAATTTAAAAGGCCCGCTAAGGATATTTCGATTAGTTTATTTTTAGGAGCAATTTGTATCTCCATTATGTACATTGCAATATCTTTTGTAACAATAGGGACCCACTCATATGGTGATAAAGATCAGATAGCTTCCCTTAGTATTCTAATATCAAAAGGATTAGGACCGATAGGTACATATATAACAACTATTTTAGCAATTTTCATTTCGTTTAGTGCTGTACATGCTAACATTGCAGGTTTTTCAAGAATGATTTACGCTCAAGCTAGAGAAGGACATTTCCCTTCCTTCTTTGCTAAGTTACACTCTCAATTTCAAACTCCAACTAGGGTATTACTAGTTCTAGGAGGCATTTTTAGTTGTATTTTAATTTTTTATGGTATGGCACGACCAAATTTAGAAATGCTTCTTAAAGGTCCTAGTGTAATATTTATTACTTCATATATTTTTACAATGCTAGCTGCTCTTAAATTATTAAAAGTGCGTGATATAGGTTGGTGGATGGCCTTCCTATCTCTAATTATATGTATTATTGTATACTCATTTAGTGGTTGGGCTATTTTCTATCCAGTTATCTTATCAGTTATTGGTTGGATTTATATAGTTATGAATAAGAAGTATAGTACTATAGCCAATCATTCAATAAATACATCAAATGAAAATTAGGTTCTACTCCTATAAACTAATACCACAACTTATATACTGTTATTAACACTATCCAAGTTGGAATAAGTACAGTTTCAGCTGACTTATAATTAGGTCAAAGTAATTTAATAAAATATGAATGATTAATAGAATTTATTTTTCAACTTTCAAATAAAAACCCTTTTTTATAACGTATCTCTGCAAAGAAATGTTATAAAAAAGGGTGATTGATTATGTGCAGACCCTCTTTCACCTTACTTCACATATACATAAGCTTCATTTGCAATTCCAAAGTAGGTTTTATCCTTATTGTTGTGTATTTTAACAATATAAATATAGGTTCTCGTGCAGCTTTTTTAAACTATAATAAACTCCGAAAAACCAACTAAGGAGCATAATAGATAAGATATGTTAAAGAAAAGTAGTTTGAAAAAGATAATATGTCTGAAATTCTAAAGGAACGTGGTATTCCAATTTATCCAACAATCATTATGCACTAAGTTCGTAAATATGAAAATTTTATCCGTTATTTTTGAAAAACAACAAAGCAAAAATACCTTTTTATCTTTATACTCAACATATTCTTTCCCCTCCACTACCGCTACCACTGCAAATTCATCATTTAAAACCAATGAACCCACATGTTTGCATTAACCACTCCACATATAGTGATATATTTTATGCTACCTAGCCTTATCTCCCCTTCATAACTTCTTTTTCAAGTTGATTCCTACATGTAAACATCGCAATAATCTTTGTGCGATTTTTTTCATCAGGCTCAAATTGTTCGATGGTTACGTCACAACGAATGGTTACTATTAATTGGTGACTTTCTATTAAATGAAAATCGCCTCTTATAGAGCGCAGTTTTACTTATATTCATTCTTATGCAAATTCTGAAGCATATTCTTCGTATGTCTTTAATGTATTAAGCAATCGAGCTGATTCAATCATGATTTCGTTCGATGAATCAGTTACACAAATGACAATAAATCGATTATCATTTCTGTCTCCAAACAATCCTTCTAATTCAAGTTCCATTAACACATTTAACGTTTCTTTCAACAGTGTATGTACTCGTATGTTAAAGTCATCTTCGACGATATTATGATATTTCTTAATAATTTTGTTCACTTCATCAAACATTCCAAAATCGTCCCATTCGCTCCACTCAATAGCTCCGTATCTATAATAATTGTATAAAGGGTCCGATTTATTAACTTTGATTAGTCTTTCTTCATTAGCCACTGGTCCAATGCTATTGACACAATCGTCTGTTAATATGGAGTACCCATATATTGTGTCAACACCGCATCTTGTTAAAAGTTCGTTATAATGACAACGAATTGCATTTTTCAATTCAACATAAAAACTTTTTTGCAGCTGTATTTTCATCGTATTTCCTCCGTTTTTTTGTAGCGACCTGTTGTTACATATTTCAATCTTAACATTAAAATCAACATGAAACGTTTACTGAGCCAAAATAAGAAAAACCGAAACTAAAAATCATTTCGGTTTTCCAAACTAAAGAAGTCTATCATTATTTTAAAGAATGTACAAACAACCCACTGCGCAGTTTCGGTTCAAACCACGTTGATTTTGGCGGCATAACTTCTCCGGCGTCTGCGATTGCTAATAAAGATTCCATCGATGTCGGATATAATGCGAATGCTGCTTTATATTCACCGCTCTTTACAAGGCGTTCTAGTTCTTCCAATCCGCGGATCCCTCCGACAAAATCGATGCGTGAATCAGATCGTGGATCGTGTATTTCAAGTACTTGGCTTAATAAATGATCTTGCAGAATAGATACATCTAAACCTTTCACAAGATCATTCGCATCAAACGTTTCCTCTTTCACTGTAAGCTTATACCACTTCTCATTTACATACATTCCAAAAGTTTTTGGCTCATTTGGTTTATACGGTGAAAGTGATGCTTCTTCTACATAAAAGTATTGCGTGATTTGTTTTAAAAACTGTTCTTCTGATAAGCCGTTTAAATCTTTTACAACTCGGTTATAGTCCCAAATAGATAACTCATCATGGGGGAATAAAACAGATAGGAAGAAATTAAACTCTTCTTCTCCTGTGTAATTCGGATATTGTTCTCTTCGCATTAGCCCAACTTTTGCCGCTGATGCTGAGCGGTGATGCCCATCTGCAATGTACAAATTAGGAATATCTTCAAATAAGTTTACTAAACTTGCAACTACTTCTTCATCAGCTATTTTCCACGCAACATGCCTAACGCCGTCTTCTGCTGTAAATGTATAGATTGGCGCATGTTCTTCTTTCCAGCTAGCAATGAAACGCTTTATCTCTTCTTTTGTACGATATGTTAAAAAGATAGGACCTGTATTCGCATCACACACATCTACGTGACGAATGCGATCTAGCTCTTTTTCATGACGCGTTCTTTCATGTTTTTTAATTGTATCATCTTCATACTCATCAATAGATGTACAAACGACAAGACCTGACTGCGTTCTCCCTTGCATCGTCAGTTCATAAATGTAGAGCGCTGGCTCTTCGTCTTGAATGAATACTTCTTCTCGTATAAATCGATTTAAATTTTCACCGGCTTTTTCATATACACGATCATCGTACGGCGAAAGTGCCGGATCTAAATCAATTTCTGCTTTATCAACGTGTAAGAAAGAATACGGATTCCCTTTTACAACCTCTCTTGCTTCTTCACTATTTAATACGTCATACGGTAAAGCTGCAACTTCCGCTGCTTTTTCTTCTACTGGACGAATGGCCCGAAACGGTCGGATTTTTGCCAAGTTTACCTCTCTCCTTTACACAATCATTCGAACGGCTACAACACCTGTAATTTTGCTTATATTTTCCACAATATTCTCTTTTATTATATCATCAATTCCGTTATCAATATCAATCATTGTGTACGCCCAAGAATGTTTACTGCGATTAATCATATCGGCAATATTAATATGATGCTCTGCTAAACATCCTGTAATTTGTCCTACCATGTTCGGAACGTTTTGATGCATAATCGTAATTCGTTTTTTCCCGATATACGGTAATTCTACGTTTGGATAGTTTACTGAATTACGAATATTTCCTGTCTCTAAATATTCACGTAATTGGCGTGCTGCCATGATTGCACAATTTTCTTCCGATTCAGATGTAGAGGCACCAAGGTGAGGCGTCGCTGTTACATTTTTCATCTTTATTACATTTTCATTCGGGAAGTCTGTTACGTAATGTGTAATAATATCTTCTTCTAACGCTGTTTGAAGAACTTTTTCATCTACAAGTTCTCCTCTAGAGAAATTGAATAAACGCATACCTTTTTTCATCTTTTCTACAGCGTGTTCACCAATAATCCCCTTCGTTTGATTCGTAAGTGGAATATGAAGTGTAATATAATCACACGTTGCGAAAATTTCATCTAAACTAAATGCCCTTTGCACATGTGTAGAAAGGCGCCATGCCGTTTCAACTGAAATGTAAGGATCATATCCGACAACGTCCATTCCTAAAGCTAACGCATCGTTCGCAACTAAAGCACCGATTGCGCCAAGGCCGATAACCCCTAGACGCTTCCCTGCAATTTCTGACCCAACAAATTGTTTCTTTCCAGATTCAACAAGCTGTGGTACTTCTTCACCTTCTAAATTTTTCGTCCAGCTTACGCCATTAATAATGTTACGTGAAGACATAATCAGGCTGGCGATAATAAGTTCCTTTACTGCATTAGCATTCGCTCCTGGTGTATTAAATACTACAATCCCTTTTTCCGTACATCGCTCAACAGGAATATTATTTACACCTGCACCAGCTCTTGCAATCGCCTTTAAGTCTTTTGAAAATTCTTCTTGGTGTAAAGAATAGCTGCGAAGTAAAATACCATCTGGGTGGTCCATTCTATCCCCTACTTCATAACGCTCTCCGTCAAGAACTTGCAAACCCTTTTCCGCAATTTGATTTAACGTTTGAACACGAAACATATCCCCATCTCCCTATCTATTCTCAAGCTCAAATTCCTTCATATAATTTACTAATTGCTGTACACCGTGTACTGGCATCGCATTGTAAATACTTGCACGCATACCACCGACTGAGCGATGTCCTTTTAACGTAACAAGACCGCGTTCTTTCGCTTTTTGTAAAAACTCATTGTTCAGCTCTTCTGACGGTGTTGTAAACGGAATGTTCATAAGTGATCGATACGTAGGATCAACTGGTGAAGTAAACAATTTTGATTCATCTAAGAAATTGTAAAGAAGTGAAGATTTCATTCTATTCTGTTCTTCAATCGCAGATACCCCACCTTGCTCTTTCAACCACTCTAGTACAAGTTTCGTTACATAAATACTAAAGGACGGCGGTGTATTATATAAGGAGTTATTTTTGCTGTAAGTTTCATAGTTTAACATCGTAGGACAAGAGCGATTTGCTCCCCCAATTAAATCTCTATTTATAATAACAATCGTTAAGCCCGCTGGCCCTAAATTCTTTTGCGCTCCCGCATATATAAGGCCAAACTTCGTAACATCATATTGTTCTGATAAAATATTTGAGGACATATCCGCAACGAGCGGTACTTTATCTAAATGTGGAATGTCCACATATTTCGTCCCCTCAATTGTATTGTTCGTTGTAATATGTACATAATCTAGTTTTTCATCGATCAGTAAACCATCCAGTTTAGGAATTGTAGTAAACTTCTCTTGTTCAGAGGAAGCAAGCACTTGTACTTCTCCTACTTTTTCAGCTTCTTGCATCGCCTTTTTAGACCATGAGCCAGTTAATACGTACCCTGCTTTTTTGTACGTATTCATTACATTTAACGGTATCATAGAGAATTGTAATGACGCACCGCCTTGTAAAAACAGTACTTCATACTCATCAGGAATGCTCATTAATTCACGAAGCAAGTTACTCGCTTCATCTATAATACTTTGAAAATAAGAAGATCGATGACTCATTTCCATAATAGACATGCCTGTCCCGTTATAATTTACAAGCTCCTTTTGCACTTTCTCTAAAACTGGCAAAGGGAGTATTGATGGTCCAGCTGAAAAATTATATACTCTCTCCATCACCCTGATAACCTCCCTATTTCTTATTTTTATTAATTTTTAAACTTTCTGAATTATAACCTAAAATATAATACGTGGTCAATTTGTTTTCTATTATTAAGGCGTAAGACGCAATGGAATCGCTCGCATGTGCAAACTGCTTTTTATGAACATACAAAAAAGTGTTAAGTACATAATCGTACTTAACACTCTAGTAATAAAGTATAATTGCTAATTGTTCGTGAAGAACCGATCAAAAATTTGATAAATAGCAGAAAGACCAATGAGCCAATAAATAGTGTCCACAAGCGCCGGCATTGAACCAAACCATTTCTCAACTACATTGTAATCTAACGCTACAAATAACCAATTCAAACCGCCAAGAATCACCAAAATTACTGTAAGGTAAGACAAAAATTTCATTATGATTGCCCCCTAGGTGATAAGATGGTGAAAGGCCTTTCACTAGAAATATATGTGGTAAAATTCAAAACTTACCTATTTAATAAAAATTATTTTCGGTACCAACCATTAATAACCGTTTCTGCTTCTTTACTATGTATTTGATACGCATGCGTACTATTATGTGAGCCAATAAACCAAATTGAAAAACCTTTAAAATATGGTTTCGGTTCTAATACATCTCGGTAAGCGCGCCATCCGTTTAATTGTATGTCTTTTGAAAACACATTTGAAACATCTGGATTCCACGGATTTTGTAGTCCAAGTTCACGCGCTGGAACGTTAAACCCACCAAAATAAACGGGCTTTCCTGTTGCTTTATGTAATTGTTCCAATTGCTGCACAACATTTTGCCCACGATTATAGACTGTCGTCGCAAATAAACTTTTCTTCACTTCTTCGTATGTTGGATTTCTATTTCCTGAAACTTCAAACCAACTATCAATACTTACAATATCCACCTTTTTTAAATACGGACGATTGATTTTCTCTTTAAACTTCGCTTCATAAGAAGGATCAAAGCTTGCTGTTAACCACCAATTCATTTGATACAATACATTTCCTTTATACTGCTTACGAACAAAATCAATCGTATCGCTCCAGTATCCCTCTGCGTATTCCATATTCACGAAATTAGAGGCAATCTTGATTCCGTACACATTGTATTTACTTGTAATGGAATTAAAAATATCTTGCAGAATAACCGTTTTCCAATTCCAGAAGAAATCATTAATATTACTTGGGTTCCATTCCGTTTCCCCAACATTGCCTTGCTGAATATACGGGAACGGTTCCACTATCACTTGAATATTACGCTTTAATAATTCTTGAATTAAAATAATAGCCTTTTTCTTTTGCGCCTGATTAATTACCATATTAGTAGAAGTAACATTCGGAATATCAACTTGAATCGGTACATTTACTGCATTTAAATTTAAACGCTCTACATCAGCCAACACTTTCGATACATTTCCAACTTCCCATACCGTTACGTTTCCTGATTTTATTTTTCCAGATTGAACAGTATTTACATCAGCCTGTACATTTCCTTGGAAACAAAAAGAAAACAACATCATACACACTCCTAAAAAACTTACTAAACTCTTATTTCTCTTCACATCTTTCCTCCTATTATTTTTGACATACTTGCTTATTTTATACAACGTTTCACATATATTCCATACAAAAAAGAGTGGGATTTCCATCCAAAAAAATGCTATTCATCCTTTATTCACACCTTATTCATACTAACCTCCTAAAAATAGTAAGGTAAATAAAAAAGGAGCTTATTTCCGCTCCTTTTTTGTCCTTATACAATTGAAATTGTCGCCTTCCTTCTAACGGCCTAATTAAATCATATTTTTCTTATAAATAAATTTTTATACTCATAAATGTATCAAAAAAATTTTATCTATATTCGCTTTTTGTTTGTATTACTTTTACATTTACTTCATTCGTAGTTCTTTCATTTCTTTGGATATTCATAATTGCACCTCAATCGTATTCACATATAACATCTACCTAATTATGAATGCATGAGTTAACTATATTTTTCTAATATTTTTAGGAGCATCTTATTTCGCCTCGCCATATTTCACTAATTGAATTTACAACACATCCATATGCTATTTCGTGAAATTTACTATTCGAGACGTAATTATTGCAGTAATTAATATAATAATAGCGGTTATCAAGCCAGATTCTCCAATCCAAATCTCAGTTTGATATCCTGTACTTGCACGTGCGAAAGGTCCTTGAATAATGGCATTCCAAGTAGCATGGATGATAACCGAAGGCCAAACGCTACCTGTGATAAGTCGTAAATAAGCTATAATATAACCGAATGGTACAATACAAAGATAGATACCAAGTACTGAAAGAACGACAGATGGTCCCGCTACATATAGACCAGCAATAACTATTGGAACATGCCACGTTGCCCAAATCAATCCACTAATAAGGATGGGCCGTGAAAACTCTGCATCGACTAGCCTTGTGAGCATATAACCTCGCCAACCCATTTCTTCTCCCAAAACTGGGATTAAGTTAAGCAAACTTCCGAAAATGCCGCTCAATACTACTAGATAAATGAAGCTGAATGGTGCCGTTACATACTGAAACCCAAGCATATTGTAGATCGGTTCTAACATCATACCACCTTCGGGATACTGAAACCCTGCAATTCCACTCAACCAGGCGATAGAATAAGTAATACCACAAATAATCATAGGGATTAGCAGAGCAAAACCGATCCCCTTCCATATCTTTAAGTTACCGAGACTAAAAGATACATCTTTAAACCCTTCTTTCAGTATTATGCGAGTCAAAATAGAAGATAATGCTGGGGTAAACATATATACCACAATAAGCGCCCTACTTTCCGTAATTATTACTCCTACATTTAAAATAATAGAAGTAATGATTAAGATACTCAGAAAGAGTTGAAGTCCTATTTTAGCACGTTGGATTTTATCTTTATTGTGGAACGATTTTGCGTGTAATATCATTGTAATCCGCCCTTCCCCTATAATTCACTTGTTTATCGAATTTACTTCTTGTCATTTCTACAGACACAACTTAGAATAAAAATATTTTTGTATACAGATTCATTCATCTTTAAAATCCCTCCCCAATTTATAGTCTAGTCTTACTTACGACTCATCCATGTAATTATTATTTATAAGTTGTCATAGCCGATAGTACAAAAGTGTAATGATTAGTCTATGACCTGTGTCAATTAACCTTATGACAATATGTAACTAGAAAATATGATATGGGATAGATAACAATTGAATTAAGGCAATTGATTCGTGCAAGTACATGAATCAATCTTGCTTTTACAAATAATTCAATTGAGGTGGAAAAAATGAATAAGAAAAGCATAATTGCAATGGTTAGTACAGCTTTATTAGTCACAGGATGTGTAGAAGTAGGAAAGGCTCAAACAGTAGCAGTCGAAAATTCAGGTCAATCAATCCAGAAAAATATAGTTAAATCCATACAATCACAGGCTTACCCATTAAAAACGATAGAGCCGTCAAAATCATTTGAGGATTTAAAACCACTTAAGAAAATGATTGGGAGCGCACAATATGTAGGATTAGGAGAGAATACTCATGGAAGCTCTGAAATTTTCACTATGAAGTTTCGCCTTGTGAAATATTTGGTTACTGAGATGGGTTTTACAAATTTCACAATGGAAGAAGATTGGGGAAACGGCTTAAAACTAAATGAATATATCCAAACAGGAAAAGGAAACCCTAGAGAATTTTTAAACTTGTTATATCCTACTGATGAAATTATAGCCATGATTGACTGGATGAAAGATTATAATGCTAATCCATCCAATAAAAAAAAGATCCAATTTATTGGGCTCGACTTAAAGGAGTTGGACCAAGGTTGCTTTAATAAAGTAATTGATTATGTAAGGCTACATCGACCAGATTCGCTGGCAGAAGTAGAAGAAAATTATAAAGAATTGTCGGCTTTTAATGGCAGTGTAAAGGAATATATGGACCTTGCTCCTGAAATAAAAGAAAAGTTCAAAGCAAACGCTGAGAGAGTAGCCCAATTACTAAAAGATGAGAATGGGCAAGCCAACACAGAAATGGCTTCATCCGAGTACATCTGGGCGAAAGCAACGGCAAGTGTAATAGAGAAATATACCACAATGCTAATTCCTAACGACTATCCAAGTGTGTTAAAGCTACATGAGCAATATTTGGCCGATCATGTAATGTGGGCACAAGAGACATTGGGTGGTAAAACGATGGTATGGGGACACAATATTCATATAGCTAAAGGAATTTTCGATGAGGAATTATACCCTTATGTTGCGGGGCAGAATTTGAAGGAACGTTTAGACAATAATTATGTCACAATTGGCAGTACAACTACGGAGGGGAATTTCACCTTATACAACGACACCGGAGATAAGATTATAACAAAGCCGATTCCACAAGATGTAAATAGTTTCAATTATACCCTTGGAAAAGTACCATATAAAATGTTTTTATTGGATAACCGTCACCTTAAAGGACCGGCAGAAAAATGGGTTAAAGCAAAAAGACCATTACTAAGTATAGGGGCACGACTCTTACCGAACCAATTGGCATACTTTGATACGTCATTGCTTGAGCAATTTGATATTATGTTTCATATTCGAAAAACAAGTCCATCTCATATTAAATAAAAGCACAAAACAATCCCGTTCTTGCATCTGCAAGAACGGGATTGTTTTATGGTGATTCATATAAGCATCTTTTTTAACCAGAAGTAGGTTACTCTCCCCTTTTTAGCATCATTTAAAAATGTCATATGACACTTTTACACTAGTGAGAATGACAAAAAAAGCAGTACAATTCGGTTATTACATAGATAGGAGCGAGAACTTTATGAAATCAAGATTCATCCAGAATGGTTATTTTTTATTGCTAACTTTCGTTACAGGATTGTTTTATTTTTGTTTTTATCTAATAGCTCTGCTATTCAGCTTCACCCTTTCATTTACGGTAATTGGGATTCCATTAGTTATACGCGTACTACAGACTACGACACCTTTTATCCAATTCGAGCGCATACAGACGAAAATTTATACAGATATTTCAACAGACCCTTATGATAGAAGTATAACAATAGATACATCGAACTGGGCTCAGGTGAAATTAGTGCTTACTGATCGTCGCACTTGGTCCGCTGTCTTTTGGTTAATGCAGAAATTAGTAATTGGGATTTTCAGTCTCATTAGTGCAATCATTTTTTATGTAATGCCACTTATGTTGCTGTTGGCACCACTACTGTATCTCTACATTGAAATGAATATTATATTCGTACAGATAGATACGTTTGCCAAGTCACTCTTTGTAATGTTTATGGGTATAGTATTTACCGCCATAAGTATTAGAATAGTAGATGGTTTGACAAAGAAAATTGGGGGCTATACACGTAGCATGATTCGGCAACTAAATCGATAGAAGTTTGCAATCTGTGAGTAGTATCGCAGTTTTAAATTTAAAAGTATAATAGGCATGAAGGATTAAATTATAATATATGAAGTAAAAAGGTAGGCTACTTAGGGGGTAAATGACTTGTTAGATATGGTTAAGTATTGGTTTTGGTACGATTGGATTATGTTAGGAGTCCGTATACTTGTTAGTGTCTCTATCGCCATAACCACATTCGATTTTCAGGATAGTTTAACATTGCCACTTTGGATTATTATTCTTTGGGAAATTATTGCCTTCTCTGTTCCATGGGTAGCCTTACTATTCAATTATAAATATTATTTGTTCACAGAAATACTGCTATATGGTGGACTGTGTATATATTTAACTTCTTTATTTCCGGGAGCTAACGTTACATTTCTTATATCGGCTTTTCTGATTGCTGCGAATAGTCAGCATTTGTCCTATTATTGGACAGCTCCAACAACAGTTTTTATAACAACTGGAATTTTCTATGCGGTTGCGCCAAGTAATAGCTATTGGGTTATGGTTACCAACTATGGACTTGCTTATGTAATGGGCTTCGCTTTCCATTTATTAATCGTCAATCATAAGCAAAATGAAGCGATTCGTAAACAAAACGCGGTACTTGAGCAATATATGTCTCAGATTGAACATATTACACTGGCAGAAGAACGGAACAGACTGTCAAGTGAGCTTCATGATACAGTTGGTCATGCTTATACTTCTATTATTATGGGGATGGAAACGTTGCGTACCGAACTTGCTACTGAGATGGGTATACAGAGGCTAGATTCTCTGCTTGACATGGGACGGAAAAGCATCGATGACGTGAGAGGTTACCTACATCAAATGGATTCCCCGTGTCAATCGCCTTCCTTAATTCAATCTCTACAAAATCTTGGAGCCGAATTTCAGGAGCACGCTCAGGTAAATGTAAGTTTTAAGACATTCGGGGAGGAATATCAACTATCTCGGCAAGCAAAGATCGCATTCATTCGTTGCTTACAAGAGTCCCTTACGAATGCAGTGCGTCATGGTCAAGGGACTGAAATTATAGTTTCATTGCAGTTTGACGAACAATATACGAGGTTAGAAGTTCAAGATAATGGAAAAGGAAATGTAGAATGGCAGGAAGGCTTCGGTATGAATGCGATGAAAGAACGGGCAATGAACCTGCAAGGTCATTTGTCTGTATATACAAAGCCAGAGGAAGGAATGCTTGTTACATGTACCATACCGCGACAAACTGAAATAAAAGATGGACTTATTCGTTTGTTAATTGTAGACGACCAGCCATTTGTTCGGGAAAGTTTGAGGACACTACTCGATAGATATGAAGATTTAAATGTAGTCGGTTTGGCTGAGGATGGCAATCAAGCCATCGATTTGTGCGGGCGCCTTCAACCCCATGTTATACTTATGGATTTAGATATGCAGCACATGGATGGAGTCGAAGCAACCAAAAAGATTAAGCAACAATGGCCACATATCCGCGTATTGATTTTTACAACGTTTCAGGATACCGAACAAGCGTTAGAATCGCTTCGCAACGGTGCGGATGGTTTTTTACTTAAATCTATTGAAACGTTGGAGCTAGCTAATACGATCCGACTTATTCACAAAGGTGGGACACTAATTGATCAAGGAATGTCTCACAAAATATTTGAGAAGTTTGATGAGCAAAAAGAGACACCACAATCAAAAGCAACCGCTTATGAGCTAACAGCTAGGGAGATAGAAATATTGCAACTAGTAGCAAAAGGACTTCGATACACTACCATAGCATCAAGGTTATATTTATCGAATGGTACGGTCAGAAATTATGCTTCCACAGCTTATACAAAGCTAGGCGTTCGTAACAAAGAAGAAGCTATTCAAAAGGCTCTAGAAATTGGAATTATTGAATAACAAAATGTTTTGCGATATATAAAAATGAGTAACAAAGAAACAGAACGCTTTGTGTGGTTTCTTTTGTAACAGAGTAAATAAGGCCCATTATCGTATAAGTAAATGTTAAAACATTTACTATTTCGCCATAATAAACTCATTGAATCTTATTCTCTAAAATACAATAGCCTACTATCAATTTAACTGATAGTAGGCTTTTAAAATTATTTAAGAACTTGGTTATGTTCTAATTTAACAGTTTTCATCAGTGGAAATATTATCACTTCGGCTGTAAAGTTAACACCTTCCCCTCTATCCCATCCGTATTCAATGTAGTCGTATGATACGTTCCGTTTACCCAATCATCTATTTGATCATGGTACCAATCACTTCTAAAATGTCCCGATTGTCCTGGCCCTACAATATGATAACCATTTGACATATCTTTCGTATCAATTACGAATCGCCAAGATGCTCCGTGATTGACAATACCGTCATCTCCGTAACTCGCTGCTTGAACGGTAACTTGGCTGCCGCCAATCGGAACTGGTTTTTCGCGATTAAATGCAAGTAGTGCTAACATACTAGATGATTTGGAGATTGGATGTGTGAACGCAAGCTGATGGTAATCGCCCCACTTCCACTCCGCAACATCGGGTCCATATTCCTTCTGTAATTTCTTCATTACATTTTCATACGATGTATGCACAACTTTTGTGAATCCTCCGTACTTCGTAAACCAAGCGCTATTTTCTCCTGCTACTTCTTTTCGAATCAATTCATCAACAACTTGTGACTTCCCTTCAAATAACTCCATCACATCTTTCGGTATTTCTTTTGAAAATAACGAATTCGAAATCTCTTTCATTAATAAATGGAATAGTAATGGTGCCGCTTCATCTTTACTATCATAAAAATTCCACTTTGTTAATTGTTTTACGCCTTCTTTCTCTACTTCATTTAAAGATACTTTATTTAACTCTTTTAACAATATTGGAGCAAATTCTTTCCCGTATAAATTTTTTTGATCCATCTGTAAGTCTTCTAAATCTTTCACCGTATATTTTTCCTTCTCTTGTAAAAACTCTTGAATACGCATTTGTCTATATGGCTGCGCCCACGTATTACTAATATGGTATGGATAATGATCATCCACAATTTTATTATTCGCCGTTGAAATAAACCCTTGTTTTGGATTAATTACTTTTGGAAGTTGATCGAACGGGATATACCCTTCCCATTCATATTCATCTGTCCATCCTGGTACAGGCAAACTACCATCACCTTTTTTACGAACTGGTATATTTCCATTCGCCTTATAAGCAATTGTGCCGTCGTTTGATGCAAACACAAAGTTTTGAGTTGGTGTATGAAAATCTTGAAGAGCCGTTTCAAACTCATTCCAATCTTTCGCCTTATTCATATTTAATACAGCCTTTAATTCAGCGGAAGGTTCCAAAGCAGTCCATTTCAACGCGAATACTGTTTTCGTTTTCTCTTTTCCTTTATCCGCAAACTCTGAAATGACTGGACCATGCCTCGTAATCGTCACATTATACGGAATTGTTTTCCCGCCTTTTACTTTAATCGATTCATCAACAACTGTAGCTTTTTCCCACTTATCGTTATACAAAAATTCATTTTCATTATTAGGATTTCTCTTCTCAATATATAAATCTTGTACATCAGGACCAGTATTCGTAACGCCCCATGCTATTTTGTCATTGTGACCTAATATAACACCTGGTACACCCGCGAAAATAACGCCACTCACATGTAAATCTTTCATTTCAAGTTGCGATTGATACCAAATAGAAGGCGTCGCAAGAGATAAATGAGGATCATCCGCTAAAATCGGCTTACCAGACGCACTCTTCTCTCCGCTTATGACCCAGTTATTACTACCGTTAAACTCAGGCGGAATGATCGTTTTTGCAAAACTTTGTGCTACGTCCACACTTGTATTTTCCAGTTCAGCTAGCAATCTAGGTGCATCTTTCGGATATGTAGGAAATAGCTCATTTGCTTGCTCTTTCGGTAAATTTTTCAGCGCCCAATATCGAAATGCCTGTCCGTTCCAATGTCCGCCTAAATCAAACGCCATATACTTTCCAATCGTTAAAGAATCCACGATTGACCACTCAGTAGGCTCATAACCTAATATAGTAAACTCAACTGGCAATTTCTTTTCCTCTTTCGCCTCGCGTATAAAAGCGTTCACCCCATCAGCAAATGACTGCAGGGTATACTTCGCTTCCCCTTCATATTGACTAACAGACGCTTCGGCTGCTCGCCGTAAACCGAGCGTTCGAAACAATTTATCTCTATCAAGAGCTGCTTCCCCTACCACTTCACTTAACATCCCAGAAGCTTGCCTTCTACTTAAATCCATTTGAAACAAACGATCTTGCGCTTGTACATACCCTTGCGAAAAATATAAATCATGTGCATTTTCCGCTTTAATATGCGGTACCCCTTTACTATCCCGCTTTACCTGAACAGCATGTTTTAAATCTTCTAGCTTAATCGTTCCATCTATCTTTGGTACAGATCTAAGCGTATATATGTTCAAGAAAATCACTGTACAAATAACGAACAAAAGAACGATACTACTACACCAAATGAAAATTCTCTTACCCCTAGTTCGTTTCTTCTTTATGACGACTTCCATATAACCCCTCCTTTCTCAAACAATTCGCTTTTATTTACGGAAGAACCTTTTAGAAAAGCTGAAAAACCCATACTTTCTCATACTATGGATCATGCAAACTACATACCTGACTCTTATGTAGGCCTCCCTTCCCTTCAATGAAATCTACTCTCCCTTTCTTACACCAATTCCTCAAAATTCCCTTCATATAAGCAAATGTTCGCTTATTCTGTTCAAACGCAATTTTAAGTGTCCCTAGTACTGTCTCTCCTGAAACTTTTTGTATCCACTCTTTCAATTCCTTCACGATATATGGGGATAGACTACTTATATGTTGTTCATAAAACTTATAAACTTTACTATGCGAAGTATCCTTTTCTATCCCTTCTTCCTTCTCCTCAGCAACTTCTTGTAAACTACTATTATCCTCTTCTGCCAGCATACCAAAATGCTGCAATAACAATGGAATATTCCATTCTTCTTCAAGACATGTACGTAAAAACATATGTATGAATTCTTTATTTTTTACAGTTTTCAACTCACGTAACACACACTTTTCTACATTCGTATTTACAATAGGGTTATAGTGTAGCCAATTTAGTATGTATAACTCTTTCGTTTCCGCATTGTATAAAATCTTGCCGTATGCAACAAACCTATTTAACAGCTTCTCAATAGTTTCCATACTGTAGCCTGTTTCCAGTTCTGCCACACGCTTCGGTAATACGTAAATTCCACATTGCTTCGTTTTCGTACCAGTTAACAAATATATGTAAAAATAACGCTCCTCTGGCGTTAAATCTAATATGAATCCATCTTGCCAAAAGTTCACCTGCACATTACGGTACACCGCCATATAGTTCCCTCCTCCTTTTATTCATAAAGTGAAACTTTAATCAGTGGGGGTTTTGTTCATCCCCCACTGATTATTAGTTGAACCAATCGGACATTTACGGACAGCCCGACTCCCACCTAACTTCTTTGCTCCAACTAAATTTTGAGGTGGGAGTTTTACTGTCCGTTAACGCGGGATAAAAAAGCAGAATTCAATCCTTCCATATACATATAGGAATAAGGGCTTTGTTTTTGCGTTTGAATTCCAAATTTTTTTAACTACTACAACGCCGGTTTTATTTTTTCGCGCTTTTTTGTTCTTGTAGTTGTTTTTGTTTTGTTTTTTCTTAGTGATTTATTACTTGGTAGGTGCTTATAAGGGGCTTGGAAGGGGCTTCATAGGGGCTAAAATAAAAAGGAGCTGTTCCAAATTCTCATTTTGGAAAGCTCCTTTACCATTCTTTCTATTTTTGACTTGCATCTAACATCTTCACTAAAAAGGCAGCTGCCTCACCACGAGTTGTTGTACCTTTAGGGTTAAACTCATTATTTCCAACACCAGTAACTACCTGTAAGCTGTATAATCGTTGAACAGGCTGTTTATATGTGATCAAATGTTTATCCCTAAATGGTAATGCGACTAATTCACCTGTAACACCTTTATACTGTAATGCATTGTCAATCATGATAGATGCTTCTTCACGAGTGATTGGCGCATTCGGGTCAAAAATCCCTCCGCCACGACCGCTAATAATTCCTGCACTTGCACTACGTTTAATACCGTCATGAAGTGATGGGTGCGCTTTGTTAATATCTACAAATGACTTATTTCCTTCTGGGAGTTTAAGAGCATTTGAGATTAATGTCGCAAACTCAGCTCTCGTTACATTACGATAAGGCGCAAACACACCATTTCCTTCTCCGTGCATAATACCTAGACTGTGAAGTTTACGAATATGTCCCTCAAACCATCCACCTGTAATATCATCTTTTGGCTTTTGTACTTCTTCTTTTGGTACATTGTAGTTAATTTTAATCCAACTTGGATTGTAGAAAATCCACTCTCCATTCCCTACTTTGTACCAACCGTTTTTAACTGCTAACACTTTGTAACGGTCACCTTTTGAAGCTTTACGAACAATATGATGCTCAAGGTCCGCACCACTACGTACGTTTATACCGTCACCATTCACTACAAGCTCCATGTTAGGTTCAGCTGGATTATATTCATTTGAATCAAATAGCTCGTTTCTTTCTTGTAAAGGCGAGTCAATTTGTGCGTTAACATTTGCATACCATTGAATACCTTGTACGAAGCCAGTCCAATTCCCACGAGAAATTAAAATATCAGGACAGTTTTTTCCGCTCCATTGTTGATGCCTATAAATGTGATCCGCGCTAATTCCTTCTTTATTCATTAAGTATCCTGCAAGTCGTTTTGCATTCTCTAACGCTTTATTATAATCTCCATCTTGGTTAACTGAAATTTCAATACCGATAGATTCTCTATTTCCTGAACCATCACCATCTCCTGCATGCCAACCGTTTTCATTTGTTGGTAAGTGCTGATAGATTTGTTTATCGTCTACAGTAAAATGCCATGAAGCTGTTCGGAACGTACCTTCCGTTGCTTGTTTATACAAATATTTCGCATGATTTTCAGCATTCGCACCGCGAGCTGTGTTTGCAGTCTCATGAATTGTAATATAACGTGCTTTCATCGGATTGGCTGGGCGAATATCAGGATTTCCTGCTGGAACAATCCACTCTACAAACGGGGCACCTGCAAGTGTTCCATATTTCTTTGTAGTCATCGATGCACTATACTGAATAGCTCTTGGCTTTTCAACCGGCTTCATTTCGCGAGTAGAACCATCATTTCGACCGTCTACATGTTCAAATGCCTTTTCAATGTTTGAAATAGCTTCATCTTCCGCTACTTGACCTGTTTTCGCTTCTTTCATTTTATGTAACTCTTCTGTTTCATCATGTTTATGTTTATATTCTTCTAAAAGAATTTTCTCGTTCTCTGATACTTCCGCTTCGTTAATTTGCATGTGATCTGGAGTTTCTAGATTGAAATCAGAATAACTTAATCCGCTCGTTCCACTCTCCCCTTGCGCGATACGAAGTTGATCAGTTTGAAGGTTTTTACTCTCTTCTGCTGATATCGCTAAAGGTGCGCTCCCTAACATTACTAGACTTGTTGATAGTGTGATTACTCGTTTTTTAATATTCATTGCTGTATGAAATACCTACACAGTTCGTATAAGTATCCTAACCTCCCTTAATTTTCTCATTCGTGAAAGACTATAAATCTACTATGTATGTATAAAACTATGTTTATTCCACCCTTATATACATACTTTCCCCAGCAGGTGAATGATAGTTTCTATAAAATTCCTTAACAGACATTATTTTAAAACCAATTGTAATTTCCGTCAAAAGCACTTATCCACCTTACACTCCACTACTTCTCAAAAAATAAATTAGGATACCTTTTACTAATTCTTCAACAAGAAGGACCTTTATAATTTTTCATAACTATTATGTATCTATTAATCAATCCTATTTCTGTATACTTTCCCATTTTTAAATATCAACATTTTCACATTGAAAGGAGTTATTATATGGAAAAGATCACTCATATTTTACTCACTAACATTGAAATACATTTCTGCAAAAGTCATTTTAGTAACGACACTATTATAGATACCGAATTATCTATAACGGAACGTTCTGGACGTGATTTCATTAACACTGTTAATCCAATTAAAGACGTGACTAATGTTTGTGCTACTGCTTTAGCGTTCAAATCACTTTGGAGTTCTCCTGATCGAATTCCTTTCGTAATTAATTCTTGAAAAATAACTGTAAGATACATTTGATGTTCTCTAGTCAGTACTTCAAATTTTTCATTATGAGGAGCAAGTTCAACCATTGTGTTAATACAAAAACAACCTTTACTGAACTCTTTTTTATATTCCTCTTCCACCATATTTTCAAAAAACGTCCGAATTGCTTCTTTTACAGATTGTTCGTTTTGAAGTTTTGTTCGTATATTAGCCGCATGTAAATTTGTGTATCTCCTTAATGCCGCTTCAAATAAACCCTCTTTATCACCAAAGGCTGAATATAAACTTGGCTTTTGTATTTCCATTTTAGCAGTTAAATCGCTTAATGAGGTAGCTGCGTATCCCTTCTCCCAAAAAAGTTGCATTGCAGCATCCAAAGCTTTTTCTTCATCAAATTCGCGTAGTCGTGCCATTTAAAACCATCTCCTTTCTACATCTAATTATTTAAATTACATATCACCGTTTATGTACCAATCAGTATATTATATATCGTATTAGATTATAATCGAAGTGTCAAAAAAATCATAATTAAATCAAAATAAACTTGACATATATATTTCTTCGAGATTATATTTTACTTACAAAATAACATACCGTTCGGTACGTTATTTCCAATAATACAAAAAGGAGCTGTTTTTTTATGAATAGTAAAGAAAAAATGATGGCCGCTCTAAAAGACAATCATACTCAGTTACATTCATCTGCTAGTCCAATCATGTCCCGCTATATGACTCTATTGTTCTCCATTGCTTGCGGGATGGCGGTAGCAAATATATACTTCGCTCATCCACTACTTGATTCTTTATCAAATGAATTTAAGATTAGCCATTCAACTATCGGTATTGTAATTACTATTACTCAAGTTTGTTATGCACTTGGATTACTTTTATTCGTTCCACTTGGTGACTTATTAAACCAAAAGAAACTTATTATTGCTCACATGCTTTTATCCGTTATCGCTTTAATAATAATTGGTGTCGCTCCCTCAACCATCGTACTTTTTATAGGTATGGCCTTAGTAGGAATTCTTGCAACTGTTACGCAAACACTTGTCGCATATGCATCAATTTTAGCTAATACAGCAGAACGTGGACGCATAGTAGGTTTCGTTACAAGTGGCGTTGTAATAGGTATACTCCTTGCTCGTACATTTGCAGGTATATTAACGGATTTAGCTGGATGGCGGTCCGTTTATCTCACCTCCGCTATCCTTTTACTCTTCGTAACTTTTTTGTTACACCGAAATTTGCCTACTCTTGAACATAACAAAGCGACAACTCTATCTTACCGAAAATTAATATACTCTGTTTTCTTATTATTTATAGAAGAAAGACTTTTACGCATTCGCGGAATATTAGCATTGCTTATTTTCACTTCATTCAGTATTTTATGGACTTCTTTAGTATTGCCTCTAAGTGCTACACCACATAACCTTTCGCATACAGCTATTGGTGCGTTCGGTCTTGCTGGAGTGGCGGGTGCATTAGCTGCTACTAAAGCTGGACGACTAGCTGATAAAGGATTAGGACAAAGAACAACTGGCATAGCCTTATCATTATTAGTACTTTCATGGCTCCTAATTAAATCTATTAACCACTCTCTATTATTACTAGTTTTCGGCATTATCCTTTTAGATTTAGCTGTGCAAGCTGTACATGTCACCAATCAAAGTATGCTGTTCACAGTGCGTCCCGAAGCAAGCAGTCGACTCACTGCCAGTTACATGATTTTTTATTCTATCGGTAGTGCAACAGGTGCAATTCTTTCAACAAATACGTATGCAAAATATGGTTGGGATGGAGTATGCATATTAGGTGTATCTGTTAGTGCTTGTGCTCTTTTATTTTGGATAATAACCTTACGGCGATCATAACAGCTGAAAGAGGAATAATTCATTTATGGTTACGTATTTTTCTACAAGACTATAGAATAGCATGTACTTCTCAAAATAAATCAACTGCATTTTCATATTAAAAATGCAGTTGATTCCAAGCTTTTATGTATGCGATTTATCATTTTTTAATAATATATCCTATACTATCGAAATACATCTATTACAAATTCACTTTAACATTTTCGACAATCTCATTTATCGTATTTCGATCAAACTTATCACTAATTTCATATGGCTCACGATCTCCTACTAGTTGTACGCCTACGATATCGTTGCGGTCCTTACCAAATTGCACTTCAATAATAGCTCCCCGCTCTACTTGTTTCCAAATGTAACCTGCTTCATCTTTATTATCTAAAATAATACAGTCCTCAATATTTTCATCAATCCCTATTAACTTGTTGTCATCTATAAATCCAACCTCGTATTGTTGACGTTCTTTCGCTTTGCTGCTTACTAATATACCTTTGCTACCATATGAATAATCCATATAGTCTTTTTTCTCAGATTGCACCGCTTTCGTCTCTTGTGCTTTAGTTTTTTCAGCATTCCCACAACCCATAATTAAACTGATTGGCATCACCGTAATTAGTACCACTCTAGTAAATCTCTTTATCATTTATAAGCAACTCCTCATACTTACATTTAAATTCCATTTATCCCCTTACCAAATAATAACATGATAATACCGAGAAAGAGCCAAAGATATCATCTCCTCATCCCAAAAATCTATGTAAAAAGCTATATCTCTGTATTTTCTTCCCGTTTACTTTCATATAATACCCTCAAAATTATAAAAAGCTAGACTTTCAAAATAACTAACTGAGTTATCAATAAATTACAGAAAGTAGACATCCTACTCACTTAAGATTTAAAATTAAAAAGTATGAAAGACATGATAAAAAACATAGGCTAGATACTCACAATTAAAATGGTCTTTATATTAAGAAAGGAAGTGCACAGCTATGGATTTTAAAACGGTTATGCAAGAACTTGAAGCCCTTGGTAAAGAAAGAACGAAAAAAATATACATATCTAACGGTGCGCACGAGCCAGTTTTCGGCGTAGCCACAGGTGCGATGAAACCAATCGCTAAAAAAATAAAGTTAAATCAAGAATTAGCTGAAGAACTTTATGCCACAGGTAACTACGATGCTATGTACTTTGCAGGCATTATCGCGGATCCGAAAGCTATGAGTGAATCGGATTTTAATCGCTGGATGGATGGGGCGTATTTTTATATGCTATCTGATTATGTAGTAGCAGTAACTTTATCCGAATCAAATATTGCACAAGATGTTGCTGATACATGGATTGCAAGTGGGGACGAGCTTAAAATGTCTGCAGGCTGGAGTTGCTACTGCTGGCTTTTAGGAAATCGAAAAGACAACGAATTTTCCGAAAGCAAAATTGCCACTATGCTTGAAATGGTGAAAAATACAATTCATGATTCACCAGAACGAACAAAATCCGCTATGAATAATTTCCTAAACACGGTAGCAATTTCATATGTACCACTACACGAAAAAGCAGTCGAGATTGCAAAAGAAGTTGGTATAGTTGAAATCAAACGTGATAATAAAAAAAGCAGTTTGTTAAATGCTACAGAGAGTATTCAGAAAGAACTTGATAGAGGCAGACTTGGTTTCAAACGTAAGTATGTAAGATGTTAGATTATCAAAAAAAGGTGTCAATCTAAGCAAGATTGACACCTTTTTGATAATCTAAATGAATGAACTCCCCTAGAAAATTTTTCATTTCCCCCTGTACACCTTATACGTTAAACATTTCTTTATTCAATTTATAAACCCTATCTCTTTTCTCATCACTTTTGACAAAAATAAGCTTTCCTTCTTTAACAAAACCTTCTAATAGTAAGCATACTTCTCCATATGCTTTAGGCTTATTCGTTGTGAATCTTTCATCTGATATTTTGCCAGATCGTATTAATTGTTCGCATAGCTCAAGAGCACTTATTTCTTCAGAATCCATTAATTCCAATATATCTTTTTGCAATGGCGATAAAGGTACTGGTATTTCAGCTACCTCCACCTTTTCTTTCTCGTTTTCTTCTTCAAATAAATCTTCAAATGAAATTTGATTCATTACTTCTTTTCCTTTCTAACGATCGATTTGTATAACATGAACTGAATCCTATAGCGTAGTTATTGCTATGTATTCCTTACCTTATTACATAAGTATCAAACTCATGTACATCGTTTCATATAGTATGTTTTGATTATACCAAATATACGTTCTGCCTTCTATCGTAGATTGAAAAAAGGAACGTTTTACTGTTCATAAATAACGAAAAGGTATTTAGATCATTTTTTCGAATGAATTTATGATTGCCATTTTTTAAATAGAGATGAATATTTATAGATATTATGGTGAAGTTTCATGTAGATTTTAAAAATAGATATTTATTCCATGGAAATTCACGGTAAAAATTTATCATTTATATGTTATAATCACGATATAAACATTTAATTATATTACATGTTTACTAAGGTTATGCAATACATTTACTATAACAAGGGGGCTCACAAATGAGCAGAAAAACAAGTAAAGTTAAAAAGTTTTTTGGATTCGTACTAACCGCAGCACTAGCAACTACAACGATGGTAGGCACAGTAAATGCAGAAACAAATACGAAAACAAACGGTAATGCAAATAGCTATAAGGTAGTTAGCAATACTGACACTGTATTTACAGATGTACCAAAGGACCACTGGTCAAAAGAAGCTATTGATTACTTAGCATCAGCAGGGATTTATAAAGGATATGGCAATGGAAAATTTGGTTTTGGAGACAATGTTACTAGAGGACAGGTAGCTTCTTTAGTCAATCGACATTTAGGTTTAATAGCAGACGATAAACAGGCGAATATGTTTAGTGACATTACAAATCATATGTTTGAAAAGGATATTAAAGCCATTGCGCAAGCTGGAATTATGACAGGTGATGGATCAGGTACATTTCGTCCAGATGATGTATTAACTCGATATGAAATGGCAGTAGTGTTACAAAAAGCATTTCATTTAGAATCAAGAGGACAAGAGAGCTTTAAAGATGTACCAAAAGGTCATTGGGCCTATGAATCTGTAAATGCAGTGCGTAGTAACCGTATAGCACAAGGTGACGAGTCAGGTAATTTCAATGGAAATATGATTGTGAAGCGTGAGCAGTATGCACAATTTTTCTATAATGCAATAGCAAAAAACAGAGATTATAATTTCAACATCAATTCAAAAGAAGAATTAAAACAAATGTTAACAACAGCTTTAGATAATGGAACGTTTGGTCCATTTAAATTAGATGTATTAGGTAAAGATCTATCTGACGTAAAAAAAGAATATGGAGCACCTGATGTTTGGAAGAAAGCACCATGTACAGAATGTGATGCACCTAATATAGCGGTATACGGCGATTATAATATTGACATGTATCCTTTGGACGCTAGATATATATCAGTGAAAATGGATATCACTATTAACGAATTAAAAGAGTGGTTTGGTGAACCAGATGGAATCGGAGAAGATATGACTAGTGAAGGCTTCATATATAATCGAGGAAGCTATTCTCTTTATTTCAGCTTCTCTGATGGTTATATTCAACGCGCTGAAATATCTAAAAATAAATTTAATTAATAAGTTACAAGCAATATAAAATATATAAAGCATAAAAAATCCTTCAAGAACATGCCTTTTCTTGAGGGATTTTTTATGCTTTATATCTATTGTAAAACTCCTAAAAGAATGCTAGCAAGGAGAAAATTGTTCAATCTTAAGAATATCTACTATTTCATTCAACCAATCTATTATATTTGGCATCTCATATTCTTCAGTTAAATCTAGTGAATCCATTTTCCCATGACCTGATGCATATAATACAATAAACCTGTATTCGTCTTTTAGTTTTTCAGCTCCTTCTATGAAGGTAAGACTAGGGATACCTAACCCATGTAAGCAAGTATTCCATATTACGAATGAAAAAGGATCTGATATGAATATCAGATCCTTTTTCACTGCTTCTTTTATAACTTTAAGTTCTTGATACATACATAGGTTCATACGTACTTACATTATCATACACAGTTTTCGCAATACTAAGAGGAAGATGGAGACATCCTTCAGATCCAACTTTTCCAGTAACAATGCATAATTTATCTCCTTTACTGAAGAGAAATATGTCTATTAACTTTTTAATAGAATCAAAGTGTACTTTTATTTGTCGGACTTAATTTTTTCGAAATACTCTTCTAAAGTTAATCTCTTTTCTTTTAGATATATAGCAACTTCTTTTCCTACATAACGATAGTGCCATGGCTCATACTTAATTCCAGTAATCCCCTCTTTATCTTTTGGATAGCGAAGAATAAAACCATACTCTGCAGCATTCTTATCTAACCATTTAAATGCATCGGTAGTTTCAAACTTTGCATTTAAGTCTTCTACAGTATTCTGCCATTCAACTGAAATAATGTCTAACGCTAATCCAGTATGATGTTCACTTGCGCCAGGATACTGAAGATATTCCAATGCCTTAGCACTAGCCTCTGTATCCGACAAACCTTGAGATTTATAGCTTTTAACTGAAGCATCATAATAAGTTTGTTGTAATTTTATAGCTCGATAACCTGACCTTAAATAAAGGTTAATGCCCTCTTTTTTTGCAGCTGTTACCATATCCTGATAGGAAGTTGCAATTCTGCTATCTATTTTCATATTTGGCTTAGCATTTTGGGTGATACTTGTTAATTCAATCCCTAGTTCCTTTGATAACATATGTTCTCTATTTACAAGAATAATTCTCCAATCATTAAGATCAGAAATAGGTAAAGCATCTTTTTTATTCGCTTTTATATCAACTTTATTTTTATCATTATGATTAGTAGTTTCCTGAGATGTTTGTTTTCCACTACAAGCAGCAAGGCTCGATCCCAATGCCAATACCAATGCTAAAATTATAATTTTTTTAATTGTATCTCATTCCCTTTTTGTTTATTAGTCTTTATACCAATTTCCCAACACTTCTTTAGGAATATCCTTAAAATCCTTCAAAGAAACAGGACCGACAAATTCTTTAACCCCATGTTTTTTAGAATTTTCATCTGAATAATCTTTTAAAAATTGAATTTTAAAATGCTTCTTATCATCAGCATAGTCGGTTACTGTCGGTACAACTGCAGCTTGTCGTATACCAAAAGTTTCATCTTCATACTTAACAAATTGTATATATGATAGTCCTCCAATCAATGTTTCTAATTTTTCTTGAGCAGAAATAAGATTTCCAAGAGAATAATAGATTAGCGTCTGATGTCCATCTTTATTTTCTTTCCACTCAATTGGTTGGATTACATGTGGATGATTTCCAATTACTACATCTACGCCTAAATCTGTTAAATATTGAGCAATTTCTTTTTGTTGCTTTGAAGGCGTAAAGGTATATTCTACTCCCCAATGCACCATAACAATCACCATATCAGAATTATTCTTTGCCTTTTCCACATCATTTTGTATCGCTTTTTTATCAATTAAATTTAATGCCCAAGACTTATCACCTGGAATTTTATTCCCATTCGTACCATATGTATAATTAAGTAGCCCAAAGCGAATACCATTTTTGGTAATCGTTTTTATTTCATTGCGTTCATTTTGACTCTCATTAATGCCTACTGGGATAACATCCTGATATTTCTTCCAGTATTCTCTTGTATTCATCACACCTTTAATACCCATATCCATAGTGTGATTTGTCGCTTGAGTCACTATATTGAATCCAGTGTCCACTAAAGATTGACCTACTTCTTCAGGTGTATTGAAAGTAGGATATCCCTGTACTTTTAGATGATTTCCTGCAATTGGAGTCTCCTGGTTCACAATAGCAAGATCACTTGATTGAACAGCTTTTTTTATATTTTTATAAATATAATTATAATCATATGAACCATCTTTTTGTTTGCCATCTTTAATTACTGCGTCATGATATAAATTATCACCCGTTGCTATTAAATTCACTACCGATTTTACTTTTTTATCTTCAATAAAATTAGGGGATTTTTGAATAGGACTTTTATCGACCCAATTGGGTGTTTTTAATGATTTATCTGCCTTTGATTGAGCCGGTGGTAATGAAGCTTTAGATGTCTTAATATCTGTATTGTCACAAGCGGTTAAAATCAATAAAAAAATAAAACATAATAAAAAAAACTTTTTATTTCTCTGTAAATTATCTAACATGTAATCCTCTTTTCTGTCTTATTACTAATAACCAATTCTAACAAATAACTTTTAAAACAGCGTATTTTGGTTTTACACTTAATTTTTGAAAACACTCTATTAAATTTGCTTCGGAATATACGGATAATCTTTTTCACTTTCTAACAATCTATTATTTCTATCAGCATGAATAGATAGCTATAAAAACATTATCCAATAGGATGTTGAATTTAATATACCAGTTCCAATTGTAATAGCTGGTTAATCTAAACAAGAGAGGCGAATAGTTCATGTATCCTCCCCTCTTACTTTACGTTTATGAGTGGTTCCAAAAATAAGGGATTGCTGCCGTCCCCTCTTTAGTTAGTGCGAAATCTGTGTAACTAATTTCTTTAAGTTGAGCGACAATTATTATACCGTTAACAACAAGTAAGCCCCAAGAACTTATTTTAGCAATATACGGAAAAAGTAGCAATCTTTTCTCCGTCCAATTTAAACAAACCCTCCAACTCAAACGATTTGGAGGGCTCTATACCACAAAGAAGAACTTTTATTAGATTACTTCAATTTCCCCTCAAAAACAATCTTTCTACCGCACGGTTCAACTTCTGTTTTGCCGTTTTTCTTCACTTCATGAAAGATTGGCTCTTCCATGCGACGTGATGGTGCGTAGCCTTCTTGTTCCATACGTGCTAAGCAGTCTGTAATTGTTTCATTTTCGAGTACTTCAAATTTCTTTTTATTAGGTTGTTTTGTCATGCCCTAACCTACTTTCTATTTTTCTTGATGCGAATTGATTCTTCATGTAGACCATATATACCATTGCGAGAATTCCCATTATAATCATAACCGCAATAAAAAAGCTTGTATACTGTATTTTTTCTATAAATACGCCTCCTAATACAGGCCCCAGTATACTTCCTAAACTAAAGGCGATTCCAGATAATATATTACCCGCTGGTAGTAAGTGTCTCGGTAATAAATCTGTCATAAATCCAAGACCTAATGAGAAGCACGATCCAATGACCATACCAGCTAACAGCATACAAGCAAAGACGATCCAGTAATATTGATCAAATACTGCTGCGAGTAGGAAAATGCCCGTACTTACGCTGAACGTCCACGTTAAAATACGATCTCTTCCGTATTTATCACTTAATATACCAAGTGGAATTTGTGTAATAATGCCCCCAACTGCAAACGCTGGTAATAAAAAGGATACATCTGAAACAGACCATCCTTTACGAAGCGCATATACTGGTAAGTTACTATTTAACATCGCTTCCAGTACGCCATATGCAAGTGGTCCTAGTAACGCAATCCATCCTAATCCAACAACTTGTTTATAACGAGAAAATGATGATTCACTCTTCACTTCTCTTTCATCTTGCGCTGGGAATGCATTTTTCGTTGGCAGTAGTAAAAGCCAACCTATTAAGCAAAGTATAGTAGATATAATAAATGGTGTTGCAAGACCGTACTGAACAGTGCTTGCTAAATACGGGCCAACAGCAAAACCAATTCCGAAGAATACACCGTATATCGATACTTGTCTACCAATTTTACTCGGGTCTGATGTTGTCGTAATCCATGTTTGTGTTCCGACATGAAGCATATGATCTCCGACTCCAACTAGAAATCTAAGAATAAACCATACCCAAAATGAAAAAGTTTGTGTAAAGAAGAATAATGAAATAATAACGAGAAACCCACCAATAACGATAATTGGCTTCATTCCAAACTTTTGCATCGGTTTTTCAAGAAACGGTGAAATAACTAATATCCCAATATATAATGCCGTCGCATGAATACCATTTATACTTGAACTAACCCCTTCTTGTTCAAAAATCATTGCAATGGCCGGTAATAGCATCCCTTGTGACAAACCTGAGATCGCTACAATTCCAACCATAATCCAAAAAGTAAAACGCATCGACATCCTCTTCCCTCTCCTTCTCGCACTTTCCCCTTTTCATTATAAACTGTTTCTTCAAATGCGTGTACGAATATTCACAATTAAAAAGAAGCTAAAAGAATGAATCTTTTAGCTTCTTATCCTTCCCAAACTTGTGCTTTCACATTGTGATGAAAGTGCTTATAATATGGATTCCCATAAAATGATGATCCATATAAGTATTGCTGTGCACTAGCAATTGGTGGCTGCGTATGTTGCATTTGTAAAGGAACTACAACTGGTGAAACTTGCATATACAGCGGATCTATCACCATTTTTGTATATGCATAATGATTATATGGCGAATACGCGACTAAAAATGGGTGATGCATTGACATTCTCCCCTTTTGCATACAAATGTTATAGTATATGCAAGACTTTTACTTTCGGGGATTATTTCTATTCTAACCAATCCTCAACATGTTTTATAAAAACATCTAAGCAATCTATAAACGGTGAGTGTCCGCAATCTTCTAATATCTTCAACTCCGCATTTGGCAAATGTTTTGCTAATTCCTCACCGACTACTTGTGGTACGACGTAATCTCTGTCGCCTTGTATGACGAGTGTTGGAGCTTTAATATGATGAATTTGTTTATTTCCCTCTATAACCCCGTTATGTTCATCCGAAATATTAAATGTAATGAGCGCATAATTTACATCTACGAAATTACGCTGCGTTAACATGTCGTCTAAATACTTTTCATAACGATCCGGTTCAGGTTGATTATGTGTATATATTAATAGATTCCATACTGTACGGTAATATAATTTATTCATATTTCTTATCGCATCTAGCACTGGAGCTATTTGTACGGGATCTTGTGCAACCTCTTCCTTCGTCTTTACTAAACTTGATACGATTGGCTGCCCGTTAATATCTTTTTTAAAAATTGGATATCCCTTCATACCTACTGATTCTACTAAAATTAACTTTTCGATAAACGTTGGATGATTCGCTGTAAATTGCATCGCAACGCCACCGCCCATTGACCAGCCCATTAATGAAAATTTCTCTAGTTTTAATTGATCAATAAATAGTTTTACATCTCTTGCAAAATCTTGTAATGAATCTATCGATTGATTATATGTTGATTGGCCAAATCCTCTTAAATCAAGAGCGTAAATATGGTATTGATCTTGCAGCTTTTCAATAACTAAATCCCAGTGTTGTGACGATGTCATGTTCCCGTGAATGAGTACAAGAATTTCTGTATTTTGCCTTCCAACTTCCTGATACGCAATCGTTTCTCCGTTTGATAGTGAAACAAACTCCATTGTTGCAGGCTTAATCATCACAAGTTCCCCCATTCTTTTTAATAGAAAGAAAATTCTTTACTTACTTAAAGAATAGCATACAGAATGTATGTTCTCAATATAAAGCTTATACGAAATTTTTACATAAATCAACATGTCTATTACTAGACAATTATAATAAAAAAGTATATAGTTAGCTAGGTAACTAATTTGAAAGGATCTAACTATATGGACGAAAAACAACATTTTTTTCACATTGTCAGCCAGACTTCTCGAAAATTCACAAAGAAATTTAATGAACGCGTATCTCCAACTGGGCTATTTAGTGCGCAATGGGCTGTTATTTTCCGCATTAATCAAACCGGTTCTTGTACGCAAACAGAATTATGTCAGTATTTAAATGTTGAATCACCAACGATGACTCGTACGTTAACACGTATGGAGACGATGGGGTGGATTATTCGTACTGAAGGAAAAGATCGCCGTGAGAAGCTCATTTCTTTATCAGAAACAGCGATAAAAATGATTCCGATATGGCAAGAAGAAGTTGATACTTTTGAAGAAAAGACACTAGAAAGTATTAACGAAGATGAGTTACATCAAGCATTTCAAGTGTTACAACAAATCATTAAAAACTTAGATTAAATTGGAGGGATGACGATGCAAAGTGCGAAACTTTGGACGAAGGATTTCCTCGGAACTTGTTTTAGTAGTCTATTTCTCTTCTTAACATTCTATATGCTTATGACTACTTTACCTATCTATGTAATAGACGGCCTAAAAGGAAAACCTGAGGAAATTGGTTTAGTTGCAACTGTTTTTCTTATTTCATCTGTTTTATGTAGACCATTTACAGGAAAATGGCTCGATGAATTAGGGAGAAAGAAAATTTTATTTATTTCACTTTCATTATTTTTAGCTGCTACCGTTATGTATTTCGGTGCGCAAAGTTTATTTTTATTACTTGCCCTTCGCTTCTTACATGGTATTGGGTTCGGTATGGCGACAACAGCCACAGGAACAATTGTAACTGATGTTGCACCAGCTCACAGACGAGGCGAAGCACTTGCCTATTTCGGCGTATTTATGAGTTTGCCGATGGTAATTGGTCCTTTTTTAGGTTTAACTATTATTTCACATTTTTCATTTACTGTACTATTTATCGTTTGTTCCGTATTTTCATTGCTTGCATTTTTATTAGGACTACTTGTAAATATTCCGCATGAAGTACCAGTGAGCAAACAAAAACGAGAAAAAATGAAATGGAAGGACTTAATTGAACCAGCCTCTATTCCGATCGCTCTAACAGGATTTGTTTTAGCCTTTTCTTATAGTGGTATTTTATCCTTTATTCCTATTTATGCGAAAGAGCTCGGCTTAGGAGAAGTTGCTAGTTACTTCTTTATTTTATATGCACTCGTTGTTGTAATTTCTCGTCCATTTACAGGAAAGATTTTTGATCGCTTCGGTGAAAATGTACTTGTTTACCCAGCTATTATTATTTTCACAATTGGGATGTTCATTTTAAGCCAAGCGCAAACTCCGTTTTGGTTCCTTGGTGCAGGTATGTTAATCGGTTTAGGTTATGGAACATTAATTCCAAGTTTCCAAACGATTGCGATCTCTGCCGCTGCAAACCATCGACGTGGTTCTGCGACAGCTACGTACTTCTCATTCTTTGATAGTGGTCTCGGTTTTGGTTCTTTCATTTTAGGTATCGTCGCAGCGAAATCAAGTTACCATAATATGTATTTTATCGCAGCTATTATCGTTGCATTCACTTTACTTCTCTATTATGGATTACACGGACGAAAACAAAAATACAAGAAACAACATACAGATGGAAAAGTTTCCGCTTAACATGAATAAGGAAAGTAAACTTCCCCGTTTACTTTCCTTATTTTGTATTTCTTTCAACAGACGCGTATACTAATAGTAGAAATAAAAAGGAGGGACCTCTATGAAACTTAAAAAATCTCCCCTACTCTTACTCATAATCACATTTATATTTGTAATTACAGGGCTCGGTTTTACATACTTCAAACATAATAAAACAATCCCATCGAAAAATAACGTGACGAAGAAAAATTGGTTAGATGACCCGTACTTACGTTGGTCGTATACACATATGAAAGAATTCACTTTAATTAACGAGGTGAAAAATAACCCGGATCAAGTATCCCACTTCTCTACTGCATTGCAAAACTTAGACGATTTTGCTGTAGAGCGTAGATTTGGAACGACTCCTCTAAAAAAACTTTTAGACGATAATAAAACGGATGCTTTTGTCGTTGTACACAATGGACAACTTGTATATGAACGATATTTCAATGGATATAAAGAGAGCGAACCTCATGGCATGGCATCATTAGCGAAGGTCTTTACCGGGGCAATGATACAATCTCTCGCTGAAGAAAAACGTATTGACTTAGAAAAAACAGCTGACACATATATAAAAGAATTAAAAAATACACCGTTCGGTAATGCCACACTACAGCAATTAATGGACATGCAAGTTTCTGTAGAATATCCTACTCACGGATATGAACATCCAGCGTTAGAAAATCAAGATGCACAACTATATTTAGCGAGCAATATTTTGCCTCGAGGTAAAAACTACGACGGCCCGATGAAAATTTATGATATGTTACGAGAAGTAGAAGAAACTGCACCGCCTGGTTCCGATTTTTCTTACGATAACGGATCAGCTGAAACACTCGCTTGGGTGATTCGATCGATCACTGGTAAATCATTGGCGGAAAATGTTAGCGAACGAATATGGTCTCAAATTGGTATGGAAGAAAACGCGTATTACGTTACAGATGAAACAAAAGTAGAACAAGCAAGCGCAGGCTTAAATGCAACTGCTAGAGATATGGCGAGATTCGGGCAATTACTATTAAACAACGGGGAATATAACGGAAAACAAATTCTCCCTTCTTCTATTTCTGAAGATATAAAAAATGTTCAAGAAGGTGAACTTGCAGTTGGCCCTGGAGCTTCCATTTCTTATCATAATCAATGGTGGATTCCGCACAATGAACAAGATGCTTTTGAAGTGTTAGGTAGTTACGGACAAACCCTTTACATCGATCCGACAGCAAATTTGATCATTGTCCACTTCTCTTCTAACGCTACACCAAGTAATGAAATCCATTCAGTTTACTCAAATATGTATATTGATATTGCACATCATTTAGAGAAGCTTCCACAGTAGTGGAAGCTTTTTCTTGTTGGGGTGTTTTATTTGAATCAATTATATTACTCCAGATTTGAAAATCCCCTCGCCTCATCACAATTGTTCAAAAGTACCCTTTTTAGTAACAACTCTTATTCCCTCTATCCAACTTCGTATAATACCTATCTACAAATGAAAACCACTTTAAATATCTGAATTTTCTATATTTTGAAGGTAATCCAAAAAACAACCTCGAATAATTGTAATACATATACATAAGGAGGTTGGTTTATTTTGTTTCGTTCTTTTACAAATGGTTGCGTCGCCTTAGTGCAACGCTTCTTGCCAGAACCGTTTATTTTATCATGTTTATTAACTGTTTTTGTTATTTTCTTCGGCATGTTTGCAACGCACCAAACACCTGTGGAAATGATTAATCACTGGGGTAATGGAATTTGGGGACTACTCGCCTTTTCTATGCAAATGGCACTTGTACTCGTGACAGGCTCTGCTTTAGCAAACGCACCTCTTATTAAAAAAGGATTAACGAAAGCTGCACGGTTACCGAAAACGAATGGACAAGGTATTATTGCTATTTCAATCGTAAGTTTACTAGGAGCATACATAAACTGGGGATTTGGTATTGTTGTATCTGTTTTATATGCAAAAGAAGTGGCAAGGCAGCTGGAAGGATTAGATTATAGACTTGCAATTGCTTCTTCTTACTCTGGATTTCTCATTTGGCATGCGGGGCTTTCTGCTTCTATTCCGCTTACGTTAGCAACTGGCGGCGAAACGTTAATTAAAACGACAGCAGGAAGTATTAAAGAAGCGATTCCAATAACAGAAACGCTATTCTCACCATACGCACTTGTACCAGTTATTATTTTTCTCGTTACAATGCCTCTCATTAATAAAGCGATGCACCCAGATGAAAAACATACGATAACGGTAGATCCTAGCGTATTTCATGAAGAAGCTGCCGCTCAAGAAATAGGAAACAATACATTCGCTGAGAAAATGGAAAATAGCATCATTATTACACTTTGTGTTGGATTGTTAGGTCTCATTTATATTTTCAATTACTTTTATACAAAAGGCTTTAACCTTACGCTAGACATCGTTATTTTTATGCTATTAATTGCTGGACTTATTTTCCACCGTACTCCGATTCAATATATTCGTGCTTTTTCAGACTCTACGAAAAGTGCTTCTGGCATTTTACTTCAATTTCCGTTTTATGCTGGAATTATGGGGATGATGATTGGAGCAAATAGTGAAGGACTTTCACTTGGAGGAGCTATTTCGAATTTCTTTATTAGCATTTCAAACGAAACGACTTTCCCGCTCTTTACTTTTTTAAGTGCTGGCATCGTTAATATTTTCGTTCCATCTGGTGGTGGCCAATGGGCTGTACAAGCACCCATTATGATTCCAGCTGGCGCTGAACTTGGTGTACCTGCTGCAAAAACAGCAATGGCAATTGCGTGGGGTGATGCTTGGACAAATTTAATTCAGCCTTTCTGGGCATTACCGGCATTAGCGATAGCTGGTTTAGGTGCTCGTGATATTATGGGATTTTGCGTTGTTAACTTACTATATGCAGGATTCATCATTAGTCTATGTTTCTTATTTATTTAAACGAAAAGCTAGTTTTATACTAGCTTTTTTACATAATAAATTATTTATTTCCCATGCAATTTATAACCCTTGCCCACTCTATCTCCGTAAGATGTAATACCTCAAATGAAAAAAAATCTACACATACTTTTTCAATTAAATGTGGATTGTTTTTAAGGAAATTCCACTGTAACGCTTTGGGAAGAAAATACGTTTCGTATTCTTTACTTCCTCTTATTACCCCATCAACTTCTCTTTCACAGATTCCTCTTATTAAATAATCATTTCTTAATTGAATCTGTATTTGTTGAAACATTTCACTACATTTCTTCAATTGGATTAAACAATTAATATATGTACGAAAAAGTTCGTTATCATAATTGCAACACTTTATTATATGTTCCATTTCATTCATAACGTACGAGCCTTTTCTTCTATTTGTAATAACCACTTTTCCCGCTTCTCTCGTTTACTCGTTTTCACAGATTGAAAAACAGATCGTTTTATATCACGAATGCCGCAAAAACGTAAAACCCCTCTTTTCATCATAATCCAATCTGCTGATCGATATAATAATGCGACGTACCATAACGGTGAATCTAACGTATTAATTACCCATGCCTTCTTACCTTTCAATAAGCCTTTCGGCAGAGCCCCTTCATATTTATAAGCAAAACCAGCAACGAAAATGCGATCAATAAACCCTTTTAAAATAGCAGGCATCCCCCACCACCATACTGGATATATAAAGAGAAGCGTATCTGCTTCTTCCACTAACATTCTGTACCGAGCTGTTTCTTCTTCATTTACTAAATCACGTCTTTTCTTCTCTTCATTAAATACAAGGACTGGATCAAATTGCTCCTTATATAAATCAAGTACCGTAACCGAATGATTAGTTTCTTGTAATCCTTTTTGCACATGCTTTAAAATCGCCGCGTTAAAACTGGAAGGATTAGGATGAGCGTATACAATTAGTATATTCACTACAAAACAACTCCCTCTATAGTTAAAGTTTCTCCTTCTTTAACATCTTCTCTACAATTTGCACGTTTTTCGAACTTTGTAATAAACGATTTAATACGGTAAGTAACTCTTCCTTGTCTAAATCTTTCAGTTTCTCTTTCACCGTACTTTCACCAGCACCTTGAATATCATAAACAACTGCGGCCATATGCTTACAATAGTTTTCATATGGACATTCGCAGCTACTTTCTGTAAAATCTTCAAGATCAATAATCACTTCATAGTTTCCTGCATTTCCAGTAACGAAAGCAAATATTTTCTTGTCTTGTATTTCAACATCTTCTACATGTCCCTCTTCATAATATTCATAACCTTTATCCAAAATGTACTTAGGAATCCATTTCGTTATATCATGTAATAAGTAAGCGTACATAACAACACCTCTTCCTTTAATTCCCTTTTGACTTCCAAACCTGCGCATGTTATTCTAATAACTGTCAAATAGCAAGTCTATATGACAAAACGACTGACACCTATTCGGCGGAGGTGTCTCTTTTCATTTGCAGCCGATATGAAGTGCCTCTTTCAGGCACATTCAATCTTTGACACTACACACTCAACACCATTCCCTTGTATCAGGCTGCTTAAGCAGTCTTTTACTCTACATACTTCAAAAAAAAGAGAGCTTAGCTCCCTTTTCCCGCCTTATAAAATACCCCTTTTTCAGTATAGAGATATTCATCAGCTAATGTAATTTTCCCATCCAGTTTCAGTTCATCTAATAGTCTTGATAAGTAAAATTGATGTAACATCTTTTTCGTGAATTTTCCTTCATGATGCGAAACGATATGTTCTTGAATATCTAACAATGATATTGGCTTATCTTGCTCTATCATATATTCATAAACTGTACTACGCAGTTTTACGTATTTTTCGAGTGTCACAGTACTTCGCAACCCCTTTCTTCTTAATATAAATTTTCGTAATCGGTTTTTTTGCAACAAAAAAACCTCTCCGATAAGAAGAAGTTACGTATATATCTTCGTCTTATCTCCCAGAACAAATATGTTCTGCTGGAATTAGCACCTGCATCGCGGTTGCTGGGTTTCATCGGGCCAGTCCCTCCACCTCTCTGGATAAGAAAATATTCACTTAATTCTTACTATACGTAATTTCATTTTAATTGTCAAACAAATATAACAAATAATATTTTCTTCTTTACTGCTCATACTATACATATATGAATATGCAAGGAGGATTATGAAATGCACGAAAATGCTCGCGGATATGTACAAGATTCATTTCAATCATTACAAGAAGCAAAACATTGTTTAGAAGCAGCACTACAGACTGTGGAAAAAGATTTTAATCGCGCACGTATTGAACAATCCCTTTATGCGATCGAACAAGCTATTCAACGTTGTGATTACACGGTTCACATTTTAGAACAAGATTGAAAAAGCTTCCCATCCTAAGGTGGGAAGCTTTTTCAAATGGCATACTTCATAATTATTACCGTTATAATTAAAAAATATACAGAATTAGCAATTTCTAAAATACCTACTTTTATAATAGAAATCTTTTTACCATACAACATAATTGCCCGAATGACACTCGGTATAAAAATAAGAGAGCACCACGGATTGATAGCAAATACGATGATTGTTAATAGAATATGATACCCCCATGATATGAAACGATACTTTGGGTTATTTTTCTCACGTATCATCGTTTTCACATAAAATGTACTTCCTAAAAAATATAAAAATGAAATAAGCGCAATAAATAATGCTGTTTTATCTATAAGTTTCATTGAAAAATAATAACTAACTAAACCGCCAATACAGAAAACAATAATCGCACTCATGTCATTTAGTAATGCTCTTTCATTTTTTTGACGAGCGTAATACATATTTACTATAAATAATGGAATCATTACTGCTACGAATAAAAGAATACGCCATTCATATAATAGAGAAATCATCCCAAATACGAAAGCTATGATAAAGTATACAATTGCAGCATGTAAAAACTCTTTTTTTCGCCTTTGCTTTATGTACGTGAGAAATGGATACGTAGCTAAATAGATAAAGAACCAAGCTAAAAACAATGGAATATGATACATAGTAGGTTTCCCAAGTATGACACTTAATAGAAATGGTATAACGAGCATGGCCCATGCACCGTGTTGCTTCGGAATAACTAACTTCATTAACTATACACCTCCCTTTTGAAAATAGTTCTCACATACTATTATACAAATAATTTTATATAATAGCCGACGTATATTGAATCGATTTTTTGACAATAAAAAATGCTCCTTACAATATGTAAGAAGCATGAAAGAGGCAAACGAATATGTAAGTCGCGACCCTACCTTATATAAATATGCTTTTCTATGCCATGTTATGCTTATCTAATATGCCATATTTCTTTTTGAATCTCGTAAGTATCGTAACCCAAGATGTACTAAATAGTAGTAAGAAAATAACATTCGAAATTGCATGGCTCAAATCGAAATAAAAACTTGCAACATAGTACGCGACAACTGTTTCCCACGTTGCTTCCTGTATAAAACCGAGAAGCCCCCAGAAGTTCATAATCCAGCCAAATAAAAATCCAACAACGAATCCATATAGCAGTCTGCCCCATAGCTTTTTCATTAAAAATGTATTCCGTAATAACCCTGCTATAAAACCAATCATCCCCCATGAAAACATTTGCCACGGCGTCCACGGACCTTGTCCTAAAAAGATGTTAGATACGATAGCCGCTGTTGCACCGATCATAAAACCAGTTTCACTCCCAAACACGATCGCAGAAACGATAATGACAAAAGAAGTCGGTTGTACACTTGGTAAAAGAGAAAAAGGTACACGGCTAACTGCTGCAATTGCTGCTAACACAGCAACGAGAACAATTTCACGTGAAACAAACGCCTTTCTTTCAAAGCGGATATAGAAAGGTAACATAATAACAACTAATAAAAACAAACTACTTAACATGTAATAACCATCCATGATAAGTGTAGTAAAGAGTAATGTGCCTATAATAACTGCAAAAATACCTATTATGAATGCAACATATCGTTTGGACACGCTTCGTACACATCCTCCCACGTTAATGCATATGGCAGCTCTTTTCGAATGAATCGATTGATAGATGTTGTATAAAAGAAGTTTCCACTAAAAAACTCTTTCGGTGCATCGTTCATAATAACTGCTCCGTCAAATAACATCATACATTGATCAACGTATTTCGCTGCAAATTCAATATCATGCGTTGCCATTACAATTGTTGTACCTTCTTTTTGCAATTTCCTAAATAGCTCTCCTACTCTTTCCTTCTTCCACGGATCTAGTCCCTTTGTCGGTTCATCAAGTAATAATAAAGTCGGCTTTGATAATAACGTTGTACATAACGCAAGTAGTTGTTGCTCTCCCCCGCTACAATCATGCGGATGGCGTTCTTTAAGCGAATACAACCAAAACCGTTTTAGCATATCTTCTGCTACTTCTCTTCCTTGTTCTCCGTATAATTCACGTGCACGTTCATACACTTCTTCCCACACGGTATCAAATGTAAAATGATAATACGGATGCTGCGATACATACCCGATCCTTTTAAATCGTTCTTTCGAATCAATTTTATGTATCACTTTCCCATTCCACTTTACTTTCCCTCTTCTCGCTTTTTGCAATCCCGCTAAAATCGTTAACAGTGTAGATTTACCTGTACCATTTTTTCCAACGAGAGCTACCCATTTTCCTTTTTCAATCGATACGGTTAAATCTCGTAAAATAAGTGGACTATTTTTTTCATATTGAAACGAAATATGCTCTGCACTTAAAATAACTTCGTGCTTTTCACTTTGTTTGATTGGCTCATTCACATATGATATCGCTGACAAGTTATTCAGTTTCATTTGCGCTTCTCGCACTGTAAATGGAATATCTCTTACATTCCACTCTAAAAACAATCTTGGAATTTGCGGAATAAATGGACGGAACTTTTCAACTTCCCACATGTTCGCAATAACCATTTTAGGATTTCCATCATACACGATTTGGCCATTATTCATACAAATAACGCGCGTAGCAAGTGGTATCACTTCATCTAAACGATGTTCACTTAAAACGATCGTAATGCCAAGTTCTTCGTTAATACGTTTTAACAATCCTAAAAATTCTTTCGCTGCAATTGGATCTAACTGCGCCGTTGGTTCATCCAATAATAATAATTTCGGCTGCATAACTAGTACAGCCGCTAAATTGACAAGCTGCTTTTGCCCGCCAGATAACGTATGAACAGATTGGTGCAATAAATCCTGAAATCCTAAGAAACTAATGAGCTCTGCTATTCGTTTTTGAATAATATGTGATGGTAATCCAACATTCTCTAAAGAAAATGCTAATTCTTGAATCACTGTATCCATTACGAGCTGATTTTCCGGATTTTGAAATACCATACCAATTTCTTGTGCAGATAATAGATCTGGTACTTCCTCTAATAAAACGTCATCATAAAAAATTTCTCCTGAACGTGTACCGATCGGAAGTAACTCTTTTTTAAAATGTTTTAATAAAGTCGTCTTCCCAGAACCTGATCCTCCAGCAAGTGTAATAAACTCTCCTTTTTGAATAGAAAGAGAAATATGCTGTAACGCATATTCGTTTTCATCAGCATATACAAATGATAAATTGTTTATTTCTGCATGCGCCACCATATCCACTCCCTTCCTTCCATTATAATTGGTAAACTAATAAACATCGTAAATACTCCGAACATCATTCCATCGTATTGCTGAAATAGAATAGATTCGACTTTCGGATAAATGATTAACTTTCCTCCGCCATACGTACTACATACAATAGCAATGATAAGTAGAATGCTTAAATAACTGAGCGTATACCAATCTCGTCTTTCCATTCTATACCGAATATATGTCGTACGCTTCGTCACACCAAATCCACGAGCTTGCATAGAATCTGCTGTTTGCAGCGCATCTTCTAACGAACAAATTAATAATACTTGCAGCAATTGCATACCATTTTTCACTCGTTCCACAATTGAACCTGCATCTACTTGTACACCTTTCGTTTTTTGGACGAGTGTTATTTTCTGTAATCGCCTCATAAACAAAGGAACAAACCTCACTGTAATCATCGTTAACAATGCTACTTTCGGTGAAATTCTAGAAAACAAATATAAAAATTTATGACTTGAAATAATATCATTATACGAAGCAAACGTAAACATAATCGCAACTAGTAATAACCCCATTACTACTCCAAACATAATCGCCTCAAGCTTAATACGGCTATCACCTAACCAAAATAACGTAGTTCGACCTCTATGCGTTAATAACGAATTAAATAAAATGACCATAAAAAAGAAAACGATTGTGCTCGGTAACATCTTTCTAATCTTTTCGCTATTCCCTTGCATTATATTTATTATAACGATTAATAGTATTGCTCCAATTAAAAAAAGAGGATGAAGACACATCATACAAAGTATCATCACCCCGATATAATAGAAAAAATTCACAAAAGGATGTAAAGAAGAAAAATTTATTTTCATAGTCCTTTACCGAATGCCTTTCTTAATTTAATACATACACCCACTCGATTGTATCTCCTGGTTTAATTGTTACTACACCTGCACTATGATTTGGAAACGAACCGTTCACACGATATTTCCATCCACTAGTAGCTGTAACATCTTTTTCATATAAATCATTAATCCCTTTTACGTAAATATCACCTTTAGAGCCACTCGCATCCACATCTAATCCGGTACGTTGTAATACTTTATAAACTGTATCGCCTTCTTGTACATCAACCTTTTTCGCACCTAATAAGTATCCTTCATTACCTTTTACTGAGATAGTAACTTGTTTTGGTTTTGGTATTACTGGATCTGGCACTGGCGGTACTGGATCTGGTACCGGTGTTGGTGGCGTTGGTACAGTTGCTTGTTGCTCTTTGTTCGGATCAACCTTCTGCTCCTGCTTCGGTGTTTCTTTCGGCTGATTCACAACCTTCGCTTCTTCTTTTACTTCTTGCGTTTTTAGTTGCTCTTGTTGTTTCTCTTCTTGTGCTTTTTGTTGTTCTGGTTGTTTATTAACAGCAGGCTGTTCCTGAGGTTTCTCTTCTTTCTTTACTTCCGGTTGTGCCTGTGGCTTTTCTTCTTTTGGCTTCTCTTCTACTTTTTGTTCTTGCTTCTCTTTCTGCTTTTGCTCTTGTTCAGCCGGTTTTTCTTCCGGCTTTTCTTCCGGTTTCACTTCATCTTTTTTCTCTTCTTGCTTTGCTACCTCTTCTTGCTTTGGTTCTACTTTCTTCTCAGGCTTTACAGCTGCCTCTTCACATCCGGCAAGTAGCCCAAGTGAAAGCATGAAAGAAATAAACCACTTCATCTTACCCATGTTGTCTCTCACCTTTCATATTAAAAATTAGGAGCAAATGATTGCTCCTAATTTTTGTTAAGCTGCTTTACGTCTCCATAATACATATGCAGAAGCAATACATAATACACCCATACCTACTTCTGTAGCTGCACTATGAGAAGATGCTCCTGTTTGTGGTAACGTGCTACCGTTTCCGGATTTTTTATTTTTAACCGGTTCATTATCGACAACAACTTTTAGCGTGTCATCTTTCGTTTCTTCTTGTACTTGT
>NZ_JAKUFT010000022.1:0-69033 GCF_022663605.1 Bacillus cereus group sp. BfR-BA-01379 | reverse complement strand
CGAAGGAAGATGTACAGGAGAGCCTGCGTTATGTAGCTGTAGAGAGTGAGCGTTTATTATCACTTGTAGAGGAATTGCTTAAGTCTTCAAAGTATGGGACGAGTACGTTTGAAGTGTCACCTACAGTTGTGAATATAAAGGAATTAGCAGAAGAAGCAGTTTCAATTGTGAAACCTCGCCTGCAGAAATTTGAGATTGAAGTAATAAATGAGTTAACAGATGTACATGTTGTTGCAGATTTCGATAAGACGAAACAGATCTTCTTAAACGTGCTTGATAATGCGATAAAATATAGCGATGCTACGCAAATTCGTATGAATGTAATTGTAAATGAACGTGAGGCGAAGGTTTTTGTCCATGATGATGGCATTGGTATAGATGAAGGTGTGCTTGCAGAGTGGAATGAATCGCCAGAAGGGAAGGTACTTCCTTCTAGTTACGGGAATGGTTACGGTTTGTATATTTGTCAGGAGATTATGAATAAGCAGGGCGGAAGTATGCGAATTGAGAGTAGTGAAGAGGTTGGTACTACAATATTTATTACATTCTTGCTTCCGAGACGGATGGAAGACATAAAAAACTTGAAAGCGGTTAAATGATACATTTATGAAACAATTATGCGGTATTTTCGAAACAACGTTTTTTTATCTTGGAGGTAGGCAGAAATGAAAAGGCTATCATTTCAAATTCTTATGTTTGTTCTTTGTATAATTGTTTCTATTATTTTGTTTTATGTGATGGAGAAGCAAATATATAATCGGATCACAATAGTGAATGACAAACAAACTGTTTTACAAAGAGTGAATGAATCCCTGCCTACTGAAATGAAGGTTAGGCATGAAAAGTGGGGAGAAATTGTTATAACGGATGAAGTTCGTTTGCATACGATTGTTTCATTCTTTGACCGAATTCAAATAGAACCGAGAGAGGCTAAGAATCAAGAACAAGTATTTACTGGAGAAGTAACGTACTTGAATGGACATAAACGTACTTTTGCAGTAGGTGACTTGTTCCAGTACGGGGCTGATATGTACGGAAAGAATGGTACGGACCCAATGATTTCAGCATTTCAAACGTATTTGTTAAGCCTGTATTACACACCAGAACGTATTAGTGATTTTTTTGCGTCAGCACAGGATGTCATAGTACGCCAAGGTGATGTAGAACGTGCGATGAATCTTACGCACATACTTGATTCGATTCGGTACGCAAAGCAAATTACAGATTACGGAGAAATACAGAAATTATTACAATCACAGAATGAACCAATTGCTTATATTACCGCTTATAAAACAGGGAAGCGTATAAAGAATGAGCGAGAAGATATTCTTACTATTTCTGTGTATCCGTCGTACTTTGTTGTGCAATATCTCGGTGATAATAATGGGAATGTTATGTATATGAAAAGCTCCCTCGCAAATGTATTTGTAAAGGAGAATATGTCATGAGAAAGATAGCCTTTTTCTTCTTTTTGCTAGTAATTGGAGGAGCGATGTCTAGTTGCTCTCGAGATACAACCTCTATTAAATATAATAAAAGTGGTCTCCCTATTTTGGATGATCGTCATCTTGTTGCGTATGTAGCAGCTCGTGAGGAAGTTGGTGAAGCTTTGCTTTCATCATTTTGTAAACCACGCGGCTGTACGTATGAATTTATTCGTCTTTCGACAGAAGAACTTCTTCGGAGGGTAGAAGAGGAAGCAGGTAATCCGAAAGCGGATATTATTATTGGTGGTACGGTAGACGCGCATCAAATGATGAAACAAAAAAATCTATCTATTCCCGTTACGAGCCAGCATGGGAATCGTATTTCAAAAACTGTTAAAGATAAAGATGGTTATTGGTACGGTTATGAAGTGGAGAAACTGGCAATTGCGATCAATAAAGAGCGGTGGAATGAAGAAATAGCACCGCTCGGACTTCCTTATCCATCAAGGTGGAAAGATTTGTTAAATACGGTATATAAGGGAAAGGTTGTTATGCCAGATCCAAATGTCTCAGGAACAGCATATACGTTTTTTCAATCACTTATTGATACTGTAGGTGAAGAGGAAGCGAAGGAATATGTTAAGAATCTTGCAGGACAAGTTGGTGAAGTAACGGTGAATGGTTACGTACCGGTCGAGCTTGTTGCGAGCGGTGAGTATATGATAGGCATCAATTTCATGGGAGACCAGAGAATGCTTCAAAAACAAGGCTTTCCAATTGTAAGTATTGTACCTGAGCAAACAGGATTATCTGTTAATGCGATTTCGAAATTAAAACGTGCACCGAATGGTATTATTGCGGATTTATTTATTGATTATTGTTTATCAGAAGAAGCGGTTCACATTTTAGAAAAGGTTTCATTTGGCGTACCAACGATGTTTGCGAAGAACGAGAAAGAAATTGAAGGACAGCCGGTTAGAAGAACAAACAAAAATATATCAAATAGCGGAATAATCGAGATATGGAATAGACAGCGTCTCTCTCAGAAGTGAGAAAAGGAGACGAAAGAATATGTTTAAATGGCTTAAGCCAGCACCTGCAATTGAGAGATTGCCAGCGGATATGATCGACCGTGTATATCGATTACTACGTATTCGTGTATTGATGGGAATTTCAGTTGGGTATGCTGCTTATTATTTAGTTCGTAGTAACTTTACGTTATCAAGTACGTATTTAGTACAAGAATATGGATTTAGTACAGCTGAAATTGGACTACTAGGTTCAATCATGGCAATTGTTTATGGATTTAGTAAGTTCTTTATGGGGAATTTATCAGATAAAGCTTTCGCCCAGCGCTTTATCGCGGTTGGTTTATTCTTATCAGGGCTTGTAAATATTTGTTTTGGTTTTGCATCATCCTTTGGAATGATTGTTACATTACTTGTTCTAAATGGTATTGTACAAGGTATGGGAGCACCACCTTGTAGTATCGTTATGACGAAATGGTTCTCGAAGAAAGAACGTGGTACGAAAACAGGTATTTGGAATATTTCACATAACGTTGGCGGAATGCTTGTGCCACCACTTGTCGGAATTGGTGTAGCTATTTTTGGTGAAAATCATTGGCAAGGCGGCGTGTTTATTTTCCCAGCGATTATCGCAATGGTAATTTCAGTTCTTGTTTGGATTAATGCGAAGGATACACCAGAATCAGAAGGTCTTCCTCCAATTGATGAGTATCGTAATGACTATGAAAATCTTGAAAAAGCAGATAATGCTAACAAGATGTCACCAAAAGAAATTTTAATGAAATATGTAGTAAAGAATAAATTTGTTTGGTTCTTATGTATTGCAAATGCATTTGTGTATTTAATTCGCTTCGGTGTTATTAACTGGGTTCCACTTTATTTAACGACAGTTAAAGGTTTTTCAAAAAATGAAGCACATGCGGCATACGCAATCTTTGAAGGTATGGCAATTCCAAGTTCATTAATCGTTGGTCTTTTAAGTGATAAATTATTTAAAGGAAAACGTATGCCATTATGTATCATTAGTATGGTCGGAGTAGTTATTGGTACGTTCGTATATTGGCAAGCAACTAGCATACTTGTTGTAAGTATTGCAGTTTCTATTATCGGTTGTTTAATTTATGTACCACAGTTCTTAATCGGTTTAAGTGCGATGGAATTAGTACCGAAATTTGCAGTAGGTACGACAGTTGGTATGTGTGGTCTGTTCGGTTATGTAGGCGGAAGTCTTGTAGCAAACGCAGCAATCGGTGTTATTGTTGATCGTTCTGGCTGGGACGGTTGCTTCATCTTACTACTAACAGGTGCAATTTTATCAACAATCTTCTTGTTCATCGTTCAACGTGGACATGAGAGGAACGCTCCTAAAGCGGCATAATATTTTGTTCGAAAAGCTATCCAATTATCATGTTGGATGGCTTTTTTATATTAATATAATCTTTCCTTAAATCTATCTTAAAAGACAATATGTCATATTTCTAATCATTGGAATTTTTGTTACAATATAAATGGATGTGTAAAACTTTGTAAAAAGAATGTAATAATATGTAATTTGTTTTCGGAAAGTTTTATACAATTTTTATATTAAACTATTAAGTTATAAAGGGAGCGAGAAAATGATACCAAATACGGTTCGTACTCCAAACAAGAAGAAGAAATGGATTATTATCGGGGTTATTGCACTAATTGTTATTGTAGCAGCAGTTAATATTTTTATTATGCAAGGTAAGAAGAAGGGAGCATCAACATCTGCTGATGCTGTAAGTTTTGAGAAGGTAACGGAGCGAAAGCTTAATAATACGAAGTTAATTTCTGGTCAGGTGAAGCCTGGGAATATTGAAAGTTTTTATGCAGATCCAACTAAAGGAAAAGTGAAAGATATTGAGGTAAAAGAAGGACAAGAGGTTGAGAAAGGTGCGAAGTTATTCTCTTATGATAATGAAGAGATTAATTTGCAAATGAAGCAAGCTGAGCTTGATCAGAAGATGGCGAATATGCGTTATGATCAAGGGAAGAAGAAGATTGATTCGCTGAAGAAAGAAATTAAGAAAGCAAAAGATAGCGGAGCTGGGAAAGAAGTGACAGATCCGATGGAAGAGCAAGTAAGTGAGTTAGAGATGGCGCAAAAGACAACTGATCTTGAGAAAGAAAAAGGGAAGTTGCAGAAAGAGGAGTTAAGTAAAAAACAGAAAGAACTTACGGTTTATAGTAATTTTACTGGTGTCGTTCAAAAGTTAGATAAAGATGCGGCGCAAAGTTCATCTCAAGCGTTAGGTGGTCAAGGGAAAGCATTTTTACAAGTGGCTTCTAAAGATCCATTCCAAATTCAAGGGACGTTAACTGAGCTTCAAAAGTCACAAATTCAAAAGGATCAAACATTTACTGTAACTGCGAAAGCAAATAATAAGAAGAAGTGGACAGGTAAGATTACAGAGGTAAGTGAATTCCCAACGAGTGCAGAGATGGCTCAAGCTGGTGGTTTGGGTGAAGCGACTCAAAATATGTCCCAATATACATATAAAGCAAGTCTTGATAGTCAAGATGGTTTATCTCCAGGTTATCACGTTTCTCTGCAAGTAAGTTTAGAGAATAAGACGATGATTGCTGTTCCAACTAAGAGTATTGTAGAAAAAGCTGATGATGCATTTGTTTATGTTGAGGATAAAGGAAAGCTTCGTAAACAAAATGTGAAAAAAGGTTCTACTGATGGAGACTGGACAGAGGTTGTGGAAGGCGTAACAGTGGGGCAAAAGGTGGTTAAAAATCCTTCCGACGATGTGTATGACGGAATGGAAGTGAAAGAGAAATGATTACGTTAAATAATATTGCTAAAACGTATTATCAAGGAAAATTGGCAGTGCCGATTTTGCACGGTATTAGTTTAACGATTCAAAGTGGTGAGTTCGTTTCGATTATGGGACCGTCTGGTTCTGGTAAATCAACGCTTATGAATATTATCGGTTGTTTAGATCGTCCAACAGAAGGCGAATATATGCTGAATGATGTGAATATCTTAACAGCAGACGAGTCAAAGCTTGCTTTAATTCGTAATGAATATATTGGCTTTGTGTTTCAGCACTTTAATTTGCTGCCGCGTCTTTCGGCGGTAGAAAATGTTGAACTTCCGCTCGTATACGGTGGTGTGAAGAAAGCAGAGCGTCGCCAAAGGGCTCTAGAAGCGCTTGGTAAAGTCGGTTTGTCAGATAGGGTTCATCATTTGCCGAATGAATTATCAGGTGGACAGAAGCAGCGTGTAGCGATTGCAAGATCGATTGCGAATAACCCAACGTTCATTATGGCCGATGAGCCAACTGGTGCGCTTGATACGAAGTCTGGTGAGCAAGTTATGGATATTTTCACGAAGCTAAATGCAGAAGGTACGACGATTGTTATGGTTACGCATGAAGAGGAAGTAGCAGCGTATTCTTCCCGTCGCATTGTACTGCGAGATGGGAAAATTACAGAAGATAGAAGGTGTGCGGTATGAGTTTACTAGATAGCATAAAAATTGCCCTATCTTCTATTTTAGCTCATAAACTGCGTTCAGCTCTTACGATGCTCGGTATTATTATCGGTGTTGGTTCTATTATTACTGTCGTTGCAATTGGGCAAGGTGGGGAAGCGATGCTGAAGTCGAAATTCGCAGGTTCTGGTGGTAATAACCTTATGCCAATTCAATTTAAACCAGATATGAATGATGAGTTTGCTATAGGCGGATTTGAAATACCGAAGTTAACAGAAGAGGATATTATGGAAGTAAAACAGGTGAAAAATGTTTCACATGTTATTACGACAAATTCGACAACAGAGATATTGGATGTAAATGATAAAAAAGCAAATCTGAATGTTATTGGTCTTGATAATGAATATTTTGCGGTTAATAAAGTAAAGGTCGTAAAGGGACGTACTTTAGGTGAATCAGATATTTCTCATGCAAATAACGTTGTGATGATTAGTACAAAAACAGAGGAGACGCTATTTAAGGACGTAAACCCAGTTGGACAAATTATTGAGATGAAGGGGCAACCGATGCAAATTATTGGTGTGTATACATCTGATAATGAGTTTATGGGATTTGAAATGGAAGAAGCGTTAATCCCCCTTACATTATGGCCTGTTTTATTCGGAACAGATGATATTCAAAATATCGCAATTCAAGCTAAAAATGTAGACGATTTAGAAGCAGCTGGGAAACAAGCTGTTGATGTATTAAATAGTCGTAAGCCAAGTGAAATTTCAGGTAAATATGAACTGGTGAATTTAAAAGAATTACAAGAAAATGTTTCTAAAGTCACTAGCATCATGACGATGATCATCGGCGGTATTGCGGGTATTTCATTAGTCGTTGGTGGTATCGGCGTTATGAACATTATGCTTGTATCTGTAACGGAGCGTACGCGCGAAATTGGGATACGTAAAGCACTTGGGGCAACACGTAGTAAAATTTTATTACAGTTTTTAATTGAAGCAGTCATGTTAACGCTGCTAGGTGGTTTAATTGGAATTGGTCTTGGATATGGCGGGGCATATATCGTTTCCACATTTGCGAAATGGCCACCACTCGTTTCATGGGAAGTTGTCGTTGGAGGCGTACTGTTCTCTATGACACTCGGTATTATTTTCGGATTAATTCCAGCGAATAAAGCCGCGAAATTAGATCCAATTGAAGCATTACGTTATGAATAATTAATAGTGTAGTAGAACTACACATTACCGTTCTAGTGGGCGGTTCGTAGCCTCATATGAGGAAGTGAACCGCCCGTTAGAACGGGTTATATAAATAGAAGGAGGCGTTATAATGGAAGCGAATTTGAATACACAAAAAGTAGGCGGAGAGAAGCCATCATTATTGGGGATGATTACCTCTCCTGGTTTACAGTTTGAGAGAATGAAGACGAGCGAGAAAGTTTGGGGTATGTTCTTCTTAATGGCGCTATTACAAGGGCTGTTAAGTGCTTTTACTACATACGTTACAAATACGTCACCTGAGATGGTGAAAATAAAAAAAGAACTAGGTGAATTTGCAGGACAGAGTTCACTGACATCCGACGTTATTTACGGCATTGTGTCTGGTACTATAGGTGGTATGCTGGCAACATTCGTTGTTGCAGCTATTTATAAAGTGTTTATGATGTTCTATGGGAATGATACCTCTTATAAAAAATTAGTAACGATTATTGTATATGCGAACATTGTTGTTATTATTGGTGGATTTATTAATGGTATTATAGCTTTAATTTTAGGTGTTGCACCAACTGCATATACAAGCTTAGGACCACTATTTGAGGAAGGTTCAGTTGCTTATGGAATAGGGAGTTCGATTGAAGTATTTTATTTATGGAATATCGTTTTAATTTGGTTAGGACTGCAAATTACAGCAGGAGTAAGTAAAGTAAAAGCAGCGATTCCAATTATCGTTTTATTCATCATTAAAGCGTTATTCTTAGCAGCGATTGTTATGTTAATTGCGGCATTCTTACCAAATATGCCAGTATAAATAAGGGGGCGTTATAATGGAAACGAATATTAATACGCAAGATGTAGGGTCTAAAAAGCCATCGTTATTAGGGATGATTACATCTCCAGGTGAACAGTTTGAGAGAATGAAGACTAGTAATGCAGTTTGGGGTGCGTTTTGGATACTTGTTTTACTAGGTGGATTGGTTGGTGGATTTGCTGCTTATGTATATTCTCTGACACCTGAAGCTATTAAGCTTAATAAGGAATTAGGTGTTACTGTTTCAGCTGGAATGACATATGGTATGGGATTCGGTGTAGGTGCTCTTGGTATGGGATTTGGTTTCCTATTGGGAGCTGTGGTGTATAAAGTATTAATGATGTTTATGAGCAATGATACTTCTTATAAAAAATTATTGGCAATTACTGTGTATTCAAGTGTTATTTCGTTACTTGGTTTATTAATCAATACGATTTTGGCATATATTTTAGGTGGATCGGGTCAGGAAATGTACACTGGTTTAGGACCAGTTTTTTCCACAAGTAGTGGTGTTGTAAAAGGTATTGTAAGTAAATTCGAGGTGTTTACAATTTGGGGATACGTAGTTACATGGCTAGGTCTTCAAATTACAGCTGGTTTAACTAAAAAGCAGGCAACAATTATTACTATTGTTTTCTTTGTCTTAGCTCTTGGATTAGGCGCTTTACAAGGAATGTTCCAATAATAGCGGTACTTTAAGTTGCTAGAAAGAAATGCAACAATTATAAAAATAATTGCTGCATTTTTGTTATAAGGAGTAGATGCATATGTTTAAGAAATTATTAGCAAATTTTTTGTTCATGTTAGTTGTATTATTGTTAGCGGTAGAATATATGCCGAATAAGAATCCTTATATATTTGTTGGAGTTATAAGTTGTATTTTAGCTACAGGTCTATATGCAATCGATAGATCCCTCAAACGTATAACTGCAGAATAGTATAAATCGAAAATTTATAAACAAGAGGTTCCTTCTCATGTATAGAGGGAATCTTTTTTATTTTTACCCTTATTTCAAATACAACCAGCAAAATTTGAAATTCTGCTTCGTGTAATTTAAAATTTCAGCGGTAGTATTTGAAATTACTCACAGTGAAATCCCTTATTTATTTTTATATTGTGGAGGTACCGGCGGAATAACAAAGAGGTATACCTTTTATAAGTGGGTACTGCGTGAAACCAGCAACTTTTAAAGAGGCGGTTGTTTTGTATGAAGGTATGATTGTGAATCAAATCAAGAAGTTGGGTATTTACCAAGATCATGAAGAGTATTATCAATGTGGTTTAATTGGTCTTTGGTATGCGTATGAAAGATTTGATGCGGAGAAAGGAAGTTTCCCAGCATATGCAGTTGTAACGGTGCGTGGTTATATATTAGAAAGATTGAAGAAAGAATCTACTGTGAAAGAAAGATATGTATGTGTAGGAGAGTATGAGGATATCTTCCATTTTGAAGATATTGAAATGAAAGCGAAGGATTTTATGAGTGTGTTAGATGAAAAGGAGAAGTATATTATTTTTGAACGATTTTTTGTAGGGAAAACGATGGGAGAAATCGCTAGCGAGATGGAAATGACCTATTATCAAGTGAGGTGGGTGTATCGGCAAGCACTTGAGAAAATGCGAAATAGCTTAAGAGGATAAACATTATAAGAAGAATGGAAGGCAAGGCAAGGGATATTACTTTCCATTCTTCTTATTCTGTTAAGGTAGTAAATGTGATAAGAGGTTTTTAAATTGTAGTGAATCTTGCATGTTCATACGTGATAATACGTATCCAGCTTTTAATAATTGCTGTTTTAACTTATGGGGACTGATATGTATTGTTGTAGTAGTGCCATTTGAGAAATGAATGTTAGCTTTTTTACTCTTTTTGAAAAATTCTATGTCATCTATATGGTTATAAAATAGCCATATACAGTTTGGAGAAGAAGGAGATTCTGTCGGGAAAGCACAAATATATTCTCGGTGATTAATCGGAATTGGGACATTTTGTTTAAATTTAAAGTTTGTTTGGACTGCATTACGTCTGCCTTGATAAGTAGAGTGAACATTGGTTAGACAAGATTGCTTGATGAGTTGGAGAGCAGTTTGACAGGAGTAAAGATGGTTCCCGCTACTGTCGATAATTTTGGTGTGATAATAAGGGTGCTTGTAAGGCTCCAGCATCATTGTAGAATTAGAAATAATAATATCATTTTCTTCATTCATAAATTTGATTCCTCCCTTATAAATGATAGTAATACCAAATATAATTATATACGAATTAAGTAAATTGATTGTTAATATTCTGTTTCATATTGTAAATTGTGGTTATTCGTTTACAATCAATAGATGATAGTCTTTCTAATTTGCATCGCTTGTACATATATATGAAAATAGAAAAGAGTAGGCGGTGAGATAGTATGAAGAAAAAGTATATTATTATGGCTCTAGTTGTTGTTCTTCTAGTATATTTAGCAAATAGTAATCCGAGTAAAGGTGAATATACGGACTGGGCAGCAAAGCAGTTTATGAAACGTAATGATGTGAGTAAGAAGCTAGACGAGGTTCAAAAGGAAAATGAAGAGGGTCTCCTTGGCGATTTAGCATCGGCTGGTAAGAAGTTGGCGAAAAAATATGTTGAGCCACAAGTTGGATTATTAATCGAGAATTATACAAAGCGAAATGATTATATTTTCTTCTCAACATATACGACCGAGTTTGATATAGGCGGAGAACACTATAAATATGTTTGCGTCGGTTTTTCAAAAATCTTTATTCCGATTGAAATGCCGAAGAAAAAAGACGAATCTGCAAAATGATGCAGATTCGTCTTTTTGTTTATAAGGTAATGGGAACTTCAGATACATTCCTTTCTATAAGACGGGCTCCTTTTTTTCGAGTATTATCATTAATTGATGAAAATACAGATGAGGCAAGGATCGTATCCATTACTTGATTTACGACTTGTGCATCGACGGGTGTGATAGGTTGCTCGATAGAAAAAACAACTGTTTTTCCATCTTCTTTCGTGAAAATTAATTCTAGTACTTGCATACGTTATTTCCTCCTTTTTATTTATCCCGTTAGGCAGGGCCGATTGATGTTGCTTTATAATCAGCGGGGGATGAACACCCCACTGATTAAAGTTTCACCTTATAGGTTAGAAAGATCTGATGTGCTAACGAGTTGTATAGCGTGAAGCGGTGATGCTTGTAAAGAAGCGAGAGCACGTGCTACGTTTTGTATTTGCTCTAAGTTTGCGTTTGTTTTAACACGCTTAAATTGTTTGTGCTTAAAGGCTGTTTTTCCGCTCTTATCTAATCCACTGTTTAAGACAAGACGTAAAGTTAAGTCCATTACGATTGTTTCGACTGCCATGTTTATCACCTCCTTTCACTTTATAAATAGGGTGCAAATGTCATGTTTTGGCGTGAAATTTATTCTTTTTTTTGGTACGCTTAAAAGACTAAGAGAGGGGTTTCGGAAGAATGAATCGTAAATGGTTATTTTGGATTCCAGTTTTACTATGGATGGGGTTGATTTTCTATTCCTCGGCACAACCATATAAAAACCAGGATATGCGTTCGGATATTGAACAATGTGTAAATGTTGAGTTTGTGAAAGAGCATTTCTCATGGGTATCTATCGATTATGGCGGTGGTACACCTGTTAGCATTGCAAATAAAGGTGTAGGCGGATTTATTGAGTTTTTCCTTCGTAAAGGTGCTCATTTTATGGTGTTCTTTATGCTTGGTTCATTGACGTATTATGCTTTTCATCGATCGGGTTATTCGAGAAAAAGGTGCTTTATATACGCTCTTCTTTTCGTTGCGGGATATGCAACATTTGATGAAATTCATCAATGGACTACGGGAGATCGTACACCGATGTGGCAAGATTCATTACTGGATACGTGCGGCGGATTAACAGGGATTCTAATAAGTAATTGGTTTTGGAATAGAAAAAGGAGCTAATCTTTTGAGATTAGCTCCTTTTGTTTATACACCAAGTAAGTCTTTTAGCTCGTCTGTAGATAGTTCGGTCATCCAACTATCGCTTGTAATGACGGCGTTGTTTAGTGATTGTTTTCTTTCTAACATTTCATCAATTTTTTCTTCGAGTGTCCCCGTTGTAATCAGTTTATGAACGTGAACGAAGCGTTTTTGACCAATACGATATGCGCGGTCTGTTGCTTGGTTTTCTACAGCTGGATTCCACCAACGGTCGTAGTGAATGACATGGTTGGCAGCGGTTAAGTTTAAGCCAGTTCCACCTGCTTTTAACGATAAGATGAAAATGTCATACGTTCCGTTTTGGAACTGCTCGATCATTTTGTCACGTTCCTTCTTCGGTACACTACCGTTTAAGAAGAGGACGCGCTGACCGAAATGTTCTTCTAACACATTTTTTAGCATGTTCCCCATACCGATGTATTGTGTGAAGATTAAACAACTTTCATTTTGATCTTTTATATTTTCAATGAGTTCCATTAGCGTGCTCGTTTTCATGGAACGTTCGATGATGTCTTTTGGTTCTGTTTCTTTTAAATAAAGAGCAGGGTGATTACAAATTTGTTTGAGCTTGTTTAGCATTAGTAATATAAATCCGCGTCTTTCAATCCCACTTAATCCTTCAACATTTTGCAATGTATCTTGAACAAGTTGTTCATATAAGGAAGCTTGTTCACCAGTAAGTGGGCAGTAAGCTTTCTGTTCTTGTTTATCTGGTAAGTTTAATGCGACGGTTTGATCTTTCTTCGTTCGGCGCAGTAAAAATGGTGAGATAAAACGTTGAACTTGTTGGATTTTTCCTTCGTCACGGTCTTTTTCAATCGGTGAGACGAAGCGGCGCTGGAATTGTCCTAAGCTGCCGAGATACCCATGATTGATGAAGTCGAAAATAGACCAAAGTTCGGCAAGTCGGTTTTCCATAGGTGTACCGGTTAAAGCGATTTTGTGATTTGCTGGCAAGTTTCGTACTGCTTTCGACTGTTTCGTATGTGGGTTTTTAATATTTTGCGCTTCATCCAAAATAACAGCATCCCAGCATAACGTACTAAGTTCTTCTTCATCAAGCTGAGCCAATGCGTAAGATGTTAATACAACATCTGCTGATTGAAGGAAGTCTTTAAATGATTCGCCTTTCGCTCGGTTACTTCCATAATGTAACTGAACACGTAAATTTGGCGCGAAACGCTCAAATTCTTTTTGCCAATTTCCAAGAACAGATGTCGGTGCCACGATTAAGGCAGGTCCTGTTTGGAGATTGTTTTCTTTTATATATAGTAAGTAAGTGATCGTTTGAATACTTTTTCCAAGTCCCATGTCGTCAGCTAATAATGCGCCGAATCCAAGCTTTCTTAAATATAATAACCACTCAATGCCGTGTTGTTGATATGGACGGAGTGTTGCGTTTAGTGCAGAAGGAACATCTACTTTTGGAATATCTCCAATGTGCAATAGTTTTTGGAATAGCTCTTCATAATATCCATCTAGTTCGATTTCAATATCGGTAAATGGACTATCTTCTTCTACAATTTCTGCCTCAGCAGTGTTTGATAAATGTTGCTGAAGGACATCTTTCATTTCGAGTCCATATTTATCGGCACGGTTCATGAGCTTTCGCACTTCTTCAATAAAGGCTGGGTCCAGTCTCATCCATTGACCATTTATATTGAATAATCGTTTGTTTTGCTCAACGAGCTCGAAAAATTCGCTTTCTGATAAATCAATGCCGTTCGTTGAAATGCGCCAGTCAAAATTAACGAGCGTATTCATACCGAAGAAAGATTGCGTTTGCGTAGCGTTTTGCTTCAGTTGTACACGTAATTTTGGTTTTGTTGCTTTTAAATTTTGCCACCATGATGGTAATAAAATCGTAATACCTGCAGCGAGTAATTCGTTACTTGCTTCTGTTAAGAAGTTCCATGCTTCCGTTTCAAAGAGCTCACTTCGGAATGTCTCGTCTTCTTTTAACCACGGTACGAGCTTACTGAAGCCTTCTTGTGTTTCAAGAATACGCTCTTCATAATCGTGCCATCGTTTTGGTAAAGAATCGATACTTTCATATACATATATGCGATGTGCCCCGCGCTTTGGTGTAACAATTGTTTCAAGCTTCCACATTTCAAATTCTTCTTGTGGCTCTTGTAGCCGTAGTCCGATTGTAAAGGGAAGGTCGTCTTCAATGTAACCAATTTTTCGAAGCCAATCTTCTTCATGTAGTGCTGCATCCAATTGTCTTTTCGTAAAGTCGTAATGTTCATAAAGTCTCTTGGCATCTTCCCATCCGTCGTTCGAACGGTTATCTTGTAATATGCTTTCATTTACCGCAGTCGAGAAAAGAGATGCCAATGTGTCATCTTCGATTGGGGTATTTTGAACTTTCCAAGATGGTTGCTGAGACCAACGCTCCATATCAGGTACGAAATTACCGCTGATGAAGGCATCCCATAATTCGTTCGCATCTTCTGTAAGTGCTGTAATAGGGCCGTTCATTTGAATATGGGCAAAGGAGTTCATCGGTTTATTAGCGATGTATTCAAATGCTTGTGCGCTTGTTAGCATAACACCTTGTTTTCCTTCAAAGGTTGCTTCTTTTAGAAACGTGCCGTAGAAGGAAGTGGAGTGCCATGTAAATGCATTTCGTTTCCAAATTGTTACGGATAAGGGAGTACCGCTGTCATCTTCTCCCCAAAGGAACCAACCTTGACTAACGTGCTGGAGCCTAATTGTTACTTCAGTTTGATTGATCATCGATTAATTTTCCTTTCCGTAATTCCTCTTGTAGTGCACGCAGACGTGAATGTAAGTTTGCGATGTGAATAATGAAAGCATCCCATTCATCAGTGCGCTTCAATCGTTTATATAATGTACGTAATTTCTTTAAGTAACGAACTGCACGTCTATATGATTTACGATTTCGCTCTTCAATGGCCTCGGTAGCAGCAAGGTGATAAAGAGGAAGGGCCGCTTCTGGATCTTCTTTTTCAATATCTTTCAGAGGCTCTTTCAAAAGTTCAATGGCTTCAAATCCATGTAAGAGCTGAAGTTCTGCCCATGTACGATATTGCTTTTTCGCGAGTACGTATTGCTCATAGTTTGCGAAACTATATGGTAATAGCTCTTGCAAAATCATTTCGAGTCCGGCTTGTTCATTTGTATGAGTTGCATACGTTTCATACATGATGACAAATAAGCGAACGATATCTTTTATGAAAATTGTATTTTCGTGCTCATGTATCGTTTTCTTCACTTGCTTATACGTAAAGGAAAGCCAGTTTTTTGCACGATCCCACCGCATTGCATTTAATAGCTCTTCTAACCAATAGAAGTACAGGCTGACAACAGAAGCAGGCTGTTTCTTGAGTAAGTTCATTGCTAATAGGTCTTCGTCATTTAAAAAGAGTAGATGAGAAGATGCTAATGCTTTGGAAAGTGGATTGATTTTCGTATTGATTCGCTTTTCTTCTTCCTGCAGTTGCTCTTTCTTGTGTAAGAGTTCACTCCATATGTGACGATAAATAAAAAATCTCTCTTGCGTATAGGCGTCGGTGGAGAAGAATACTTCGTGAACGAGACGAGCTGTTTCGTGCAAAATTGCGTCAGACTCTGGAGGAATCGCTTCTGATTGTAAGTCCCGAACGATGGATTCCACTTTATCTACAAATAAGCGAACGACGTTAACAGGCTGGTGATAAGAATACGTTTTATTTGCTTCGAAGTCCTGAATCTCTTCTAGTAATTTTTGAAAGCAATAAAGCGCTGCATGTAGCCTGAACAATTCATGTATCGCAACAATGCGCGGAGCTTTCCGCTCGAGTTTCGTATAGAAGTCCGTAAAAATACTCATAAGAAAATACATTTGTTTATAAGTAAGCCGAGCTTGTTCTTTTTTAAATGATTCATATTCGTTATCAAAATATGAGTGCCAACTTTTATAATCCGTTTCTTCAAAAGCTGATGATTGCAACACTTGTCTTGCAGTTCGAATAGGAGGAAGGGAAGGTTTCGTATTATTTTTAAATAAAGTTAATACATCTCCTACTTGCCCGAAACTCGACGCTGCAGATAATAACACAGCGAGCATATGCTCACATTGTGTTGGTGCAAAGCAATCACAATAGCTTTCAGCGACGTTACGAATTGGGATATGGACGCTATATACGCTGCCTTCAGCATCTACAGTTCCTGATAGTGTATAACCATCAAAGTCAACGTTGTAGACAACGCCACTACGATATAGGTGCCGAGCTGTAGCGACATGTTCCTGATCAGCTGTTTGCTGTGGATCTAGTCCTTGAACGAACTCATTCGCAATCATCATAATTTCATCTTTTGTAATTGAGTGTTGCAGCATAATATTCCTCCGTACACATATTTCTTTCCTTTACCATTATAAACAAAAAATGCTCAAAACAGAAAAAATGAAATTTGGATTACATAAATTGAAAATCATGGTAATATATATAATATTAATTTTGTATATTACTATATATGTATAGGAGGAGAAATAATTTGTCAGATTTACAAGCGAAGTTTGGTAGCGGTATGAACAAATTGCAAGAGGGAATCGAGCAAGGAAAGATGAAATTGCAAGTAGCTCAGGAGGTTGCGCAATTAAAGAAAATTACGCAAGAGAAACTACAAGCGAAAACTGAAATTTTGCTTGAACTTGGTCAAACGGCATATATGCAACTCCGTAATGATGAAGTCCGAGTAGATGTGTTAAAAAATATTATAGAACCAGTACAAGAGCTGGATGTTGCTATTTATAACACGCGTAAGCAAATTGCTAATCTACAGAATCAAGGGCAGAAAGGGCAGTGTAGCTGTGGCGGCCCATTATCATTAAATGATAAATTTTGTGGACAGTGCGGAAAAGAAAATGAGTTACTCCTTCAATCAAAAAATGCTGAAAATGGATCATGTACTTCATGTGGTGAACAAATTGCAACAGAGGCTACATTCTGTCCAGTTTGTGGTATGAAGCAAAGTAAGGAGTGAGGAACATGTATTGTAAAACTTGTGGTTTAGAACAGTCGGATGTAGCGAATTATTGTACGCATGATGGATCAAGTACAGGTAGTGTAGAAAGTGAAGTTACGTTAGCGCCGAAAGACTCAAGGTATTGCCGAACTTGTGGAGTGGAAAGTAAAGGAACTGCTACGTATTGTGAGAAATGCGGGGATTCCTTATTTGTTATTATGAAAAAAGAAATGAAAACGAGATTACCAGACGAAGATTTACAATTACATGTAAGTTCATCTGGAAGCAGTTTAAAAAAAGGTTTACTTGGTGGTGGGCTTGCAATTGTATGTATGTTTATCGCCGGTTGGATTGGTAGCTTAATTGTCGATGCGGCGATTAACGACCTAGTGAGAACGATGTTTACAAATATGAACGGTATGCTGAATATGGCTACAGTTGATCAATCTTTCATCGGCATAGCACCATTAATTTTAATGTATCATTTAATAGGCCTTGAAGTTAGTGGGAGTGGGGCATACACGATGTCATTTATCCTTCATTTCCCATTGTTTATCTTGTTAATTATTCCGGCACTTATATTAGGTGGAATTGGATTCTTTGTAGAGAGAAGTGCCCCTTCTGCTGTTTGGCGTGAGAAGGTAATAACATCAAGTACCATAGGTATTGTATATGGGATTTTCTTGTGTATTGTAAGCTTTATTGCAAGTTCTTCTACGACAATTTCTCAATTCTATCAATCGATGACAATCGATGTTGGTTATTCTCATGTTGTTAGTTTATTGTATGGCATTATATTTGGTTTATTATTTACCTTTATTGGGATGTGCATTAAAGCAGGGCCACACCGTCTATTATCTTCTATTAGTCGAAGTGTTCCTTATGCAACATCCATTTATTATAGTGTAGTAACTGTATTAAAAGGATTGCTTATTACATTTGGTATTATACTTATTACAATTTTATTTAGCAGTTCAAAGTCAATGGGACCAATTGATTTTCCTGAGAAAACATATAAAACATTAATTTCATTAGAAGCAACACCATACATGTGGAATATGGCTCACTTTGCTCCAACAGCAATTGAATGGGGATATATGGATAAAGAAATGAGAAGATATTCAATAGAAAAAGGTCCATTGCATTTATCTTATATGTCAGGAATATCAATAAATGGTACGTCATTAAAAGATCTGGAAGTTGCTAATGGAGCGAATCTTAAACGAGTAAAAGAAATTGATGACTTCAATTTCTATATGCACTGGTGGGGATTATTAATTTTATTACCATGTATTTTACTATTTAGAGCTGGAATGAAACTGGCTCAATATCCGATGAAAAATATGTACGTAACTATTGCTGTGTTTAGTGCGGTTTATACTGTGATGATGCTTTGTGTAAATGGGTTGGCCAAAATTCATATTGAGGCTTCGGGAAGTAAAGAAGTTATGAAGGAATTTGCGGGGATTTCCGGACCATTATTCTCTATTCAAAGTAGCACGATGTATTTAATAGTAGGGAGTTTTCTTCTTTCTTACGCATTAACATTCGCGGGTATGAAGTTAGTAAAAAAATAAGGGGGAGAGCCATTTGAAGTTTTGTGGGAAATGTAATAAACAAGTTGCAGGTCATTTGAACTTTTGTCCGGAGTGTGGAAGTAAGGTAGAAGTCATTGCTGATCAAACAGCTTCTTCTCGTTCGGAAGTACAACGAGATATAAAGCCAGTGAAAAGTAAGAAAAATATAGTGTTACTTATAGGATTTGTGGTTATCTTTGCTATATTGTTTGGCGCGTATAAATTTGGTGCAAGCAAATTTTCAAAAGAAAAACAGGTCAATGTTATGATTGAAGCATTCCAAAAGAAAGATGCGAATGCAATTGATGAGTTTGTAAAAGTAGATGATCCGAGCTTGAAATTTAAAGCTGAAGATATTAAGGGGTACATCCGTTATTTAAAAGAAAACCCTTCTTATAATAAAGAACTGCTATCTTATTTACAAAGAGAGACAGTGGATCAAAAACTAGCAAGCGATAAACCATCATTTAAAGATGGTCAAATTATAGAAGACGGGAAAGAATGGTTCTTATATCCGAAGTATAAATTTAATATGAAATCTTATTATATGAATGTAAGCACGACTGCGAAGACTGCTGAAATTTATGTGAATGATAAGAAAGAGATAGAGTTATCAAATGAGAAAACTTCAAAAGAAGTTGGTCCATATTTCCCTGGTTCTTACGTTGTAAAGGCAAAAGCGAAGATGGAACTAACTGATTTAGAAACAGAAAAAGAAGTGGACTTGGCAGATGAAAAAGATGCGAAGGTGGATGTTAAATTATCACTAGAAGGAAATTATGTAACGATTTCTTCTGATGAAAATGATGCAAATGTATTTGTAAATGGTAAGAAGCGCGGGAAGTTGAGCCGCGGAAGTTATAAACTTGGTCCTGTCCCGACAGATGAAACAGTAGAGGTGCATTTAGAAAAAAACGCTGAATACGGTGTAATTAAATCTGAAAGTATGAAAGTGGGAGAACAAAGTACATATTACTTAAAATTCCCGAAAGAAGCTTCTAGTTTGGCAGTTGGTGATTTTGTACGAAATCATATTTATGATAATGTACGTGCGATTTCACTAAATGATTTTAGTCTAATTGAAAATAATTATGATAAGAGCGGGAAATCGTACAAGGAAGACCGTGATTACATACAGTATCTACACAAAAAAGGAATTACAGAAGACTTATTAACGATGGATGTTCGTAATATAGAGCGTCAAAGTGCTACGAAATATAAAGTAACGACATACGAAGAGTACCATATTCGTTACGGTGATGGGTCTGTAAAGTTCAAAAGCTTTAATAATGACCATATCGTTACTGTTAATGGAAATGGAAAGATACTGTACCATTCTCTTGGAGCGAATAATACGCTTAAGTCAGAGGAAGTATCTGGTCCGACTCGCTAATAAAGAAGAGAGGTTGTTCAATATTGTTGAACAGCCTCTTTTTTTGTGAATCTTTGCTAGTAAATCGATATTTCGTGTCGAACCGTTGATATATTTTTCTCTACTCGTTTTCACGAAGGGAAAATAAAAGGATATCACTTAGCCGAAAAAATCAGCTAGGTGGTATCCTTTTTTACAATTATGAGCGCGTTTCCTTTACTATCGCTTGTACATATGGATCATGTAATATTTGTTCTATGATTGGTAACATGTTTTGTTCGAATGGAATGTCGATAGGAAATGGCTTTTGTGAGCCGGGTTTGATTCCATATTGGACAATTTTGTAATGTGTATTTTCTTCAGAGCTGAGCACAATTAATTTATATCGATTGTCATCACCAGCGAGTGAAAAGTCAATGGAAGTAGCGTCGTATGTTACTTCATCCTTATATATATACGGTTTTGGTGTACCGATCCAGTCTACTTTTGCTTGTACATTCATGGACATAACCTCCTTATAGCTATTATAAAAAAATAAAAGCCAGCTCTCAACAAAGAGAACCGGCTTTAGCAGTCATTGGTTATTTTAAAATTTTCACTTTAACAGTTTTGCGTCCCCATTTTTGAGCAGCACTATCTGATCCAAGTAAGATGTCGATACGGTTACCTTTAATTGCACCACCAGTATCTCCAGCGATAGCTTCTCCGTAACCTTCAACCCATACTTTAGATCCTAATGGGATTACTTTTGGATCAACAGCGATCATTTTCATGTTTGGGTTCGCTGTTAAGTCATGACCCATTGCAGTTAATACACGGCCGCCGTATGTGCCACCGTTTTCACTTGGGTGAGCTGTATATGCTGTAGCTACAACTGTTAACTCACGACCACCAGAAGGTGTGCTAGTTTCAGCAGCTTTCACAGCAGGCTTAGCAGCTGGTTTTGCTTGTGCTGCAGGTGCTTGCGCTTTAGCTGGTGCTACAGTTTTAGCAGGAGCAGGTTGTTCTTGTTTCTCAATAACAGGTGCTGTACCTGTTAAGAAAGGAACGTGAACATAAGCTGTTTTCCCGTTATATTCAAATTGTAACCACTCATTTTGTACTTGGTTCGTTGTTTCGATCATATCGTCTTTCTTAAGCGTCCCAAGAATTTCTGAGTTTGTGTTCGCTTCAGCACGTACGTTTAATACGTTAGCTGTTACGTAGTAGATGCTTTTTGTAAATTCTGTACTTACGAATGCGTCTTTACCATCTAAAGTGATTTTTGACCATCCGTTCTCTGTATTTTGAACATCTATTTTATTACCGTTTAGTAATTTACCGACAACTTTTGATTCCGTAGTAGGGTTTTCGCGTACATTCAGTACGTCTGTTGTTACAACAGTTTCTGCATTAGCAGATGATGTGAAAATCCCAAGACCAAAAACTGCTGCTGTTGCTATTCCAATTAATTTTTTCATGATAGCCTCCATTGCGTTTGTTTTCGTGTCCTCATTATAGCAACAGATTTTTTCGGATTTCGGGAAAACACACAATTACAAACCATTCGTAATCAGTCGTTAACATCCTGTAATATAACAAAAAATATAGGAAAGCGTTTTTCATTCCATATGATTATTAGGTTTCTACTTATATTCAAAATATTTAATACAACATATTGTTTTCGGCGTAAATAAAAATGTTACAGGAGTGTTACATGATGTTTACTAAACGATTACATTCCTTGAGTATTTTACCGTTTTATGGGTAATATAGTTATATAAACATAAACATTTTGTTTGTGAAACTATAAACACGTGCTATATACTAGCAAAAAAACCGCATAATTGTTACAAACAGAAAGGGTTGCAAGGAAGAAAAATGCCCTTTTTTACATCTGTAACACATCCTTTTTTGGGAAAACATATTCCCATCCGCATTTTTCTCGCACAATTTGACAGCAGTATTTCGATCTTGTAGCTCTTGCAGAGTAAAAAGATTATACGGAAGGTAAGGCTGTCCATAAGAATTCGAATTGGTGAAGGTGAAAGTAAGAAAATCACCGCAAAAATCATAGTTTTCTATCCGATTTTACATATCGGAATTGATGTTATTTACAAAAGTGAAACCTACGAAGGGGGATTTGATGAGGAAACTGACAAAAACATTCATCGTTTCATTAACATTATGTATTGCATTTACAATTTGGGGGATTATTCCCGAATCTATTATTGGAAAAGGTAGCCTAGGAAATGTAACAACCGCAATTCAAACTGCATTAGTTAGTAAGTTTGGATGGTTCTATATTATTTCTGTTTCTATTATATTAGGTGTGTCTATCTTTTTAATTGTTTCGAAATACGGTTCTATTCGTTTAGGTAAAGATGATGATGAGCCTGATTATAGTTATATGACATGGTTTGCTATGCTATTTAGCGCTGGTATGGGTATCGGCTTAGTTTTCTGGGGCGTTGCCGAACCGTTAAACCATTTGTACGCACCTCCATTTGGAGAAGGTGCAACTGAGGAAAGTGCGCGTCTTGCACTACGCTTTTCATTTTTCCATTGGGGATTACATCCGTGGGGACTATATGCATTTGTAGCGCTGTGTATTGCTTACTTTACTTTTAGAAAAGGAAAAGCAAGTACGATTAGTGCGACAGTAGGTCCGTTATTTAAAGGCGGGGAACATGGACGTATTGCTCATTCATTTGATGTGTTAGCTGTTTTCGCAACTGTGTTTGGTGTTGCAACATCATTAGGTCTTGGTGCAAAACAAATTGCAGGTGGTGTTAGTTATTTAACATCTATTCCGAATTCATTGCCGACACAGTTAGTTATTATTGCAATCGTAACCGTTCTTTTCATGTTATCTGCGCAAACAGGTCTTGATAAAGGAATTAAATATTTAAGTAATGCGAATATTATTTTGGCGTTTGCACTTATGATTATTGTATTATTTGCAGGTCCAACAAACTTTATTATGAATTACTTCACTTCAACAATCGGTTCTTATCTTCAGGAATTGCCAAGCATGAGCTTCCGTTTAAGTCCATTAGATGAAGGCGGAAACCAATGGATTCAGTCGTGGACAATTTTCTATTGGGCATGGTGGATTGCATGGTCACCATTCGTAGGTACGTTTATTGCTCGTGTTTCACGAGGACGTACCATTCGTGAGTTTGTTATCGGTGTGTTACTCGTACCGACTGTAATCGGTGCGCTTTGGTTCTCTGTTTTCGGCGGGACTGGTATTCATATGGAGTTGTTTGGTGCTGCACATATCTTTGAAAAAGTGAAAGAGATGGGAACAGAAGTAGGATTATTCGCTATGTTTGATCAGATGGGAAGCTTTGGATCAGCTTTATCTGTTCTAGCAATTCTTCTGATTTCTACATTCTTTATTACATCTGCAGACTCTGCGACATTCGTTTTAGGGATGTTAACGACACATGGTAGTTTAAATCCACCAAACCGCATTAAAATGGTTTGGGGTATCGTTTTAGCAGCGTTAGCTTCTATCTTATTATATGTAGGTGGATTAGAAGCCTTACAAACGGCAGCTATCATAGCAGCATTCCCATTCGTCTTCGTTATTTTCTTTATGATGGCAGCATTATTTAAAGAGTTACAAAAAGAAGGGCGTACGAAGCGTCATAAATAATAGAAGGAAAAAGAGCTGATTATGTATCAGCTCTTTTTTATATAGAAGGAACTTTAACAGCAAGTCAGGGAAATAAAATACTTTACTATATAAGTAGTATGCCTTTTATATAAAGAAAAATCGGTACGTTTCGACAAATTCCGATAATTTGTAAATTCTATTCATATTTTTGACAAAAAATTGTCGGAAATGTGTTGTCACGTTTATGTATATGTGCTATATTATTTCCTGTAAGCGATTTCAAATAGTTTTAAAGCGCATTCAAGGGGGACATCTAGAATAATGAAACGTTACGAAAGAAAGTGGAAGCATATTTGTTTGAAACGTGTGGCACATCGTAGTGTCCAAGAAAGCACGGAACCTAAGACTGAAACGCGCAAAGAACAGCTAGAGAAGCAATTGGTTCTACAAAAATAGCAATCACTTTTTCGTATATAAATGAAGGTCAATCGTTCGTTGGGGGATGGACGTGAAATTACTTTCAGCTAAGGGGTATTGTCTGATATATAATTTATACGGCAATAAATAAGCACAGAGCATACGGCGCTCTGTGCTTATTTTTATTATTTATCTTTTTTGAATCGAACTGTTTTATCCCAGCCAATGACTTGTTTTTTGCTCTTTGCACGTAAGTATAAAATTAAGCTACGAATAAATAAGTACGTAAAGAGTTGTGCGTACGTAAAGTACATGATAACACTAATAAAAATATTAGTTGGTGTAAAGGTTCGTTCTACACTCTGGGCACTAAATAATTGAGAAACATATGTAATATATGCGACATACCACATAAATAGTAGCGGAATGCTATATTGAATTTGGAATATCCCGAGTAACCCAATTACAAACCAAACGTTCGAAATGATTAAGAATAGCCAAAATATAACATACACTAAAACTTGTTGTAAGGAATGGACGAGAAGTTTTCCTTTAAAGAAACTTAAGGAAGAAAACATTTTTTCTAAAATATACAAGTTCCCTTGGAGCCAACGTGTACGCTGTTTAATAAGGATTTTTAAATGCTCAGGTTCTTGTTCCCATGTAATCGATTCTGGAACGATTGGCAGGAGATAGCCTTTTTGTGTAATTCGTAATGTTAATTCAGCGTCTTCTGCAATTGCATACGGGTCATAACCGCCAAGCTCTTCTAATGCAGAGCGGCGAAGAAGCATGTTTGTTCCTGTTAGTGAACCTGTTTGGAATAGTAACCAGCGTCCGGATTGCATAAGGAGCTGGAAGATTTGAAATTCCAACGAAATCATTCGTGTTAGCCAGTTTCTATTTTCATTTACAGTACGAACGTGACCGACAGCTCCAACAGCATCCTCGGTTGTTTCAGCGTGTTCTACAAGCATTCGCAGTGCATGTGGTTCAGGCTGGTTATCTGCATCATACACACAGAAGTATTCACCATCTGAAATACTAAGACCATAGTTTAATACACGTGATTTCCCTTTTGGCTCACCTGCTGGAACACGAATGTGACGAATATGAGCATAAGCCTTATCGAAATCGTCACCAATTTCAGGTGTCTCATCTTGAGAGTTATCGTTTAATAAATAAACAGTTAGTTTGCCTGGATATTCGATCCTCGCCATCGCCTCTAAAGTATCTTTAATAACGACGCCTTCATTGTGGGCAGGTATTAAAATATCGACGCTTGGATACTGTTCTAGCGTACGATCTTTTCGTTTACTATTTCGGTGAATTAAGCCTGCGAGTGTTAAGAAAGAATAATAAACAAGTAAGGCAGAGAATAGAAAGGCTGTAAAGATAAGTATATACTTAATCGAAAATGTGATGCTAATCCAAAAAACGAGTACGCAAAACAGAAGGAATAAAAGCAGTATAACGAGTGTCATCATAATAACGTCTGTCCTTTGTTCCCGATTTGCTCGCGTGAAATTTTTATATCTTGGATCGCTTCAGCAGCAAGCCATTGCTCCATTTTTGGCTTTAGACGGTTCATTACAATGTCAGCACCGGCTTCATTTGTGTTTTGTAATAAAATAACGAGCTTATTATTATCGTATTCAGCAGCAAGGTCAAAGTCATCTCTTATTGTTTCAACTAATAATGAAGCTACACGGTCCATAACACTTTCCTTCGTATATTTACTAAAGGAATTGAAATCAAAGTAAATAATAACGCCTGTTTCATTACGACGATTCATTGCGGTGATTAATAATGCTTGTCGTCTTTCGAATTCTTGTCTTGTTAATAATTTTGATTCTCCAATGTATTGTTCTAACGTCCTCACACGTTCGGTTAATTCTTTATTTTCATGAATAACCTTCTTTAATAAATGAGTTGAGATATATACGATGAAGAAGTTTGCTGCCATTAGGAAGTGAGTAATAATGTATTCCCATTGTTCTGATGTACTCCATAAGTAAAGCCAAGCTTGGTAGAACAGATAGAATACCGAAGTAATGGTTCCTAATATGAAGAGAACAAATGCGGTTTTATCAGTCAATAATAGAAATAGTACATTAACAATTACATATATAATTGTGAAAATGAGAGCATGCTCATATTGCGTTACATGTACAGTTGTAAAATAAAATAAAATTTGTAAAATCCACATAGAGAGGACTTTATAGAAGTTATCTTTCACAAAACTTTCCTCCTTAAAGATAATTCATGCAAGGATACTTGTAGTATGCGCAATTATTAAGAAATAGACCGGATGACTAGGTTATTTTTACAGAGCAACTATAAGTAGTATCCCTCTTTTGTAAGAAAAAATAAACAGACTTACTAATTATTGTATCATAATGTTTTTATATTTCATTATGAAGTATTGAAAATATACCAAAAAAATAAAGAGCATAATAAAAAGCCCCCCCTTTAGAAAGAGGAGACTTTACATCATTTTATAGGAACATCATACCTGCAACTGCTGCATTTAAGAAGTTCGCTAATGTACCAGCGATAACTGCTTTAATCCCTAACTGTGCAATTTGTTTACGGCGAGTAGGAGCTAATGTTCCTGTTACACCTAATTGAATTGCGATAGAAGAGAAGTTTGCGAATCCACAGATTGCGAATGTTAAAATTAAATTTGTTTTTGCAGAGAACTCTGCCATGTGTGGTCCTAAGTTTGCATATGCAACGAATTCGTTGATTGCAAGTTTTTGACCGATAAAGCTTGCTGCTTGTATAGCTTCATTTGGAGAAACCCCGATTAAGATTGCAAATGGTGATAGTAAGTAGCCGAAGATTAAATCAAGACTAAGTTTAATATCGAACCAAGAACCAACCCATCCTAGTAGACCATTTAATAAAGCGATTAACGCGATGAAGGCCATTAACATTGCTGCTACGTTAATAACAAGTTGCATACCTTCAGATGCACCACGTGCCGCTGCGTCAATAACGTTTGCGTCTTCACGTTCTGTAGAAAGCTCAACGTTGTTATCTACTTTTTCTGTCTCAGGCATAATTAGTTTCGCAATTAATAAACTTGATGGAGCTGCCATAATTGCTGCTGCTAATAAGTGTTCTAACGGAATACCCATTGCTGCATAGCCGACAAGAACTGATCCGGCAACAGCTGTCATACCGCTTACCATAATAGTAAAGAATTCACTATTTGTTAAACGTGCTAAGTAAGGTTTAATTAAGATTGGAGCTTCAGTTTGTCCTAAAAATACAGTTGTTACAGAGTTTAAACTTTCAGCTTTAGAAGTTCCAAGAAGTTTACTTAATGCGCCACCAACGACACTGACAAATCTTTGCATAATACCGAAATGATATAAGATTGCAACTAATGAACTAATAAATACGATTGGAAGTAGTGCTTGAATGAAGAAAACAAATCCCCAAGGGCCTTTTGCGTTGACTAAATCCCCAGCAACGAACTTAATTCCCTCGTAAGAAAAATTAATTAATCCTTGAACGCCATCTGCAGCGTATTTTAAACCTGCTTTTCCAGCATCCCATCGTAATACGATAAATGAAAATGACATTTGTAATGCTAGCGCGATTAAAATTGTGCGCCAATTAATAGCTTTGCGGTTGGAAGATAGTAAGAAAGCAATTGCTAATACTCCAATCACGCCGCCAATTCCCCATAAAAGATTCATGCAGTGTATGCTCCTTCCTCATAGTAAAAAAAGTGTATAAACCAGTTGTCTATACGTTTACGAATATAACATCTTAAGTAACTTATCATAATGGACATCAGAGGTCAAACGTCTAACGAAAAGTTTAAATAAAAAGAAAATTCTTTAAAAAAACACATATAAAATGAATGGGCATGAAATAGGTTATGTTTTTTATGTGAAAATATACATTATGATAACGTTATGGGTTGTTTTTGCAGAATATAGTGTATGAAATAGGGAAATAGATACATTATTTTTTCGGGGATATAGGTGACATATACTAAAAAGAGCCTTCTAGTAATCTAGAAGGCTCTAAAAATATAACTTAAGGTGCTTTCGTATAACCTAAGAAGTGCTTACTCCAATAAGAGTTACTTAGTGAAGCAATTGCTACACCTTTATCTCCAGCTTGGATAAACGATCCGCCTCCAAGGTAAATACCCATATGAGAAGGACCTGCTTTATAAGTGTCTTTGAAATAAATTAAGTCACCTGGTTGTGGACTTGAAGTTTGTGGTAAGCTGCTCCAATATCCTGCAACACTTTGACGACTAATATTATGACCAAATTTCTTAAATACGTGGTAGATGTAACCACTGCAGTCAACACCAGTAGCAGAAGTACCGCCCCAAACGTATGGTACGCCTTGCATTCCTTTTGCGTATGCAAGTAGGGAAGAACTATCGCCGTTATTATTGCTTGTATTATTATTGTTGTTGTTGTTGTTACTTTGGTTCTCGTTAGGCTTATTATTTACAGCGCCACCAACTGGTGTTTTAGAAAGGTAACGTGTTCCGATATAACCAGCTTGACCGTTGTAGTTAATTTTACTCCATCCAGAGTTTTCAGAGATTACTTGAACCTTCTGGCCTTGTGGAAGTGCGCCTATGATTCTATAATTTGTACCTTCGCCGCTACGTACGTTTAAGGCAGAAGCATTAATGTAGTAGTCACCAATTGCACCTTGATCTGGTTGTTTTGGCTGTTCAGGAGTAGCAGTGCCACCTTTAACGAATTTTACAAACTCGCTACTAACGAAGCCTGTTTTTCCTTGATAGTTTACTTTAAACCAACCGTTTTCAGATCCAACTACGTTTAATGTAGTCCCATTTAACACGCCACCAATTACACTATGGTAAGCAGCAGGGCCTGTACGAACGCGTAGAGATGTTGCGTTAACAACGTAAGTACCACCAGTTTGAACAGTTACATTATTATTTTGTTCTTGTTTGTTATCTTGGTTGTTACCTTGTGTAATGTTGTCGCTAGAACCGCCTTTTGTTACGTAGTCTTTGCTTACGTAAGCAGTTTGTCCAGCGTAATTAATTTTGAACCAATCTTGAACTTCGCCAACAACTTGTACGACTTGTCCTTTTGTAACAGAAGCTACAGTTGTATGAGAAGTGCTAGGACCTGTACGAACACGAAGGGAAGATACATTTACTGTATAGTTTCCACTTGCTGGTTTTACAGATTCTTGGTTGTTATTATTCGTATTGTTGTTTGAAGAACCCGTATTTGAAGAAGCACCAGATACAAATTGGCTACTTACATAACCTACTTGTCCATTATGGTTGATTTTCACCCAACCATTTTCTTGCCCAATTACGTTTAATGTTTGTCCTTCATATACACGTCCTGAAACAGAACTAGAAGTGTTTGGAGCGGTACGTACACGTAATACATCAGCAGTCACTTTATTGTTTCCACCTGATGTATTTACATTAGTGTTGCTTGCTCCATTTTTTGATACAAATTCGCCGCTAACAAAGCCGGTTTGTCCATTAATGTTAATTTTGAACCAACCATTTTCTTCGCCAACCACGTTTAAAGATTGACCGTTATACACGCGTGAGATGATGTTGTGAGAAGTACTAGATCCTGCACGAACATGTAATACGCTAGTGTTTACCGTATAAGATGAGCTGTTTGATGCGGAAGCTTGGACAGTTTGTGTAGCAGCTTTTTGTGTATTTTGTTCAGGGGCAGCTTGAACACTATCCAGTGTAGGTGCTGCTCCTCCTGCTACAGACACTGCCGCAAGACCGGCAAGGTATTTTTTCATAATTTGTCGATTCCTTTCTGTCTGTAATGTAGTGAAGAAATATTTACCAACTGTTAAAAATTCTAAAGAGCATGTCGATTACTGTCAAGACTTATGCGGGAATCTGAATATGACAAAAAGATTACAAGAAAAAATCAAGGCATAAATCTATACCTTGATTTCCAATTAAATACATATGTTGAGTGTAGAAAGAAAAGAAATTATTCGTGTTTAAGAAGACATGTTGGATTGTAGCAAGCTTTGAGAAAAGGATCTTTGTAGCACTTTTGTGATAGGGCCAACTTGACCATCATGAATTGCAGTTCCATCAAGGTGAGTCATCGGCAAAATTTCAATCGTCGTTCCTGTAAAGAAACATTCATCCGCTTGATAAACATCGCGAATGCTAAATAGTTCTTCTTGTACAGGAATGCGAAGGGTTTTCGCTAAAGAAAGGATATATTGACGAATGATGCCATTTAAAATAAGGTGATTGGCTGGATGTGTGTAGAGAGTTCCGTTTTTTATGAGAAAGAAATTAGAACAGCTTCCTTCAGTTACAGTACCATTTCGTACGAAAAGAGCCTCTTTACAACCTTTGCGTTCAGCCTTTGTAGCAGCTAATATATTGGGCAATAAATTTAACGATTTGATATCACAGCGTAGCCAGCGCGTATCTGGTTCTGATATAGCACGTACACCATATTCAATCCATAACGCGGGTCTTTCTTTCTTTGTAATATAGGCATAGATTGTCGGCGGGACGTCATATGAGAATGTGTGGGTACGAGCTTGTACACCACGAGATACTTGCAAATAAATCGTTCCATCTTCGTAGAAATTATTACTTTCAATTAGTTTGTAAAGTAGGATAATAAGTTCTGCTTTTGAGAAAGGGAGTGATAATTCTATTTCTTCCATGGAGCGATATAATCTTGTGATATGCGGATCTAATAAGTGAAAGTTCCCTTTATATAGGCGAATAACCTCGTAGACACCATCTCCAAACTGCAAGCCTCTTTCTTCAAGTTCTATGTACGCGCGATGTTTTGTTGTATCAATAACTGCATCATTCCATAGTACAAATTTTTCGTATGCCAATTTCTGTCCCATCCTTTCGTAAGTGCATAAGTAAAGTGAAGCCTTCATTCGAAATAAAAATCACTATAGTAATTTTTATGTGAGTACTTCTTTACATATGACGTATATGTATTTGTAAATGGTAGAGAAGTAGTAGTGATTTACAGCATTTTGTATATACAAATTCGAAAATAAGAAATAAGAATCCTGCTTTTGGATAAAAAAAAGCAACATTCTTATGGAATGCTGCACAAGGAGGGTAGCTATCTTTCATAGGGACATCGTCTTATTGAATGTTTTGTGTATGGAAACAAAACACATTGAAAGACAATTATAAGAAAGTAGAAATAAACGATTCCTATATTTCTTTAAGGGATCTTATTAAAGATGAGAGATAAGAAATATATAGAACCTTGCTTACATATTTTATTATAGAGATGGTTCATTAATTCTATGTGAATATTTGGTAAAGGTTATGTAATGTTAAAGTTAATGAATATAAGTGGTTGTATGGAGAAATATAAAAAAAAAGAGGCTGAGATTACTCAGCGCTCTTCTTTTCTTCTTTAATAGCTGTCTTTACTTCACCAGTTTTGGTCTTATTACTTTCAGAGAAGCGAAGTAAGTCACCTTCAATGATTTTGTCAGACATGTTCAATTCATTTTGGGCACGATCAATGAGTGGTTGAGATTCTTCTTTTGGTAATTGTACAACTTCGCCAGTAGTACGGTCGTAGAATGTACTGTTCGTGTACATGTACTTATCTGTAATGAAGCTACCGTCACGAAGAACGACGAATCCTTTATTATCAGGTGAGAATACATCATGACCAAATTGAACTTGATTCGTAGAATCTACACCAAGTAAATTTAGAATTGTTGGTTTAATGTCAATTTCACCAGTTGGTTTTGAAATTGTTTTACCTTCTTTTTGACCTGGAACGTGAATAAACATCGGTGTTTTTTGTAAGTTCATATGGTCAAATGCAGTGATTTCCTCTTTTCCTAAGAACTGTGCCATTGCACGGTTATGGTTTTCAGAAATACCGTAGTGATCACCGTAGAATACGATAACTGAGTTGTCGTAAATACCTTCTGCTTTTAGACGCTCAATAAAGTGTTTCATTGCTTCGTCTAAATAGCGAGCAGTTACCATGTAACGGTCAAATACGCCATCACCAGAATTGTATTCATCGATTAATTTCGTATTTTCATCATAAGTGAATGGGTAATGGTTTGTTAAAGTAAGGAAACGAGTATAGAACGGTTGCTTCACTTCTTTTAACATATCGATAGATTGATCGAAGTATTCGATATCTTTTAATCCCCAATTTAATTTCGTTTCTGGCGTAATCTTGTAGTCAAGTTCGTTGTAGTAACGATCATAACCAAGTGCCGGATACATAATGTTACGGTTCCAGAACGTTGCGTTGTTCGCGTGGAATACTGATGTGTGGTATCCTTGCTCACGTAAAATTTCTGGAGTTGCTGTATATTCGTTATTACCGTGTGTGAAGAATACAGCACCACGGTCTAGTGGATACATGGAAGTATCTACTAAGAATTCAGCATCTGATGTTTTTCCTTGCCCAGTTTGATGGAAGAAGTTATCAAAGTAATAACTTTCTTTCGTAAATTGGTTTAAGAATGGTGTAACTTCTTGTCCGTTAACTGTTGCACCAATTAAGAATGTTTGTAGTGACTCAAGAGAGACAACAATTACGTTTTTCCCTTTTGCAGTACCAAACATATTTGGATCTGGTTTGCTTTGTGTTGTTTTTACATAGTTTTCTGTTTCCTGTAACTTACTACCGTCAGCAAAAGCTTTTTGTGAACTTGATTTTGCTTGTAAGCCAAGGTCGTATACTTGGTGTACATATAAACCTAAGTTTTTAACAAGCATAACGCGGTCGAATGAACGTGTTAATAGTTCAGGACGTTCGGCTTCTGCCAGTCCTAAGTTTGCGAAGAAAATAGCAACTGTTGACACGAAGTATAGGGAACGCATTGGGCGTGCTACACGTTCTGTCGGTGCAAAATTCTTCATCTTCTTCAATAAAATGAAGAATACGATAATATCAGCAAATGCAAGGATGATTTTGTAGTTAAACAATTCTTTCACACTAGAACCTAAACTCCCAAAGTTAGATGTTTGTCCTAGTACAGGTAAAGTAACGAAGTCATTGTAGAATCCGTAGAACATTACGTTACCAACAAGAATGATTGTTAAGACAAAATTAATTCCAAGTGCTATATAGTTACGTTTTTTCCCTTTTGCAAATAATGCAAGGCCAACAAGCAGTAATGATGCTGCTAATGGGCTAAGGAATAAAATGAATTCTTGCATGAAAGATTCAAGTTTTAAATCAAAGCTTGTGCGTGTAATAATATATGTCTTCAACCATACGGCTAAAGCTACGAATACAGTGAAACGCACATTTTGAAATTGTGATTTCAAGGTTTCTTTCATTCATTTCCACCCTTTCTCTATCAGGCTTGGTCGATTTTGGAGCGAAAAATGCTAAAATAAAAAATACATAGTTTTCTTGGCCATAATTAGAGGTTCTATATTCACCCATATACGACTATAACTATGCATACCCTTTTGGTTTCTTTTGCTGCTCATAAGTATAACGTCATTTCTGTATTATACAACAAAATTCATTTCTGAGAAACACTATAACATTTTACATTTTTTGTATGAGATTTGTCACTACCAGAGAAAACTTTAACATTCGTTTATATGTCCGTCAACTAGAAAATATAACAAAGGTAGAGCAGAATGTTAAGTGGAATTGAAAATTTTCTAGGTTGAGAAATAAGAAATGACGATGGGTAAGCGGTTATCTAGAAACCTATTATATGAAGGAAAGTACGGGAAAATTAACGAACACTTGTTCTTTTTTCGTTTGTTTGTTACAATGAAAGTTCATTGATAGATTATGTGTAATTTTGATGAACTTTTACTGATAACATATTGTAGCTTATTTCTTTAAAAAAATAGGGAGGCTTTTACATGGAACAAAAATTTTCAGTTGAAGCGTTTTGGAAGAAAGTGAAACATGTTGCAAAGCAAGCAGGGCAATCGGTCATTTATGCAAGTTTATTATTGTTTTACGTTTTGCAGAAACCGGATGTTCCAAAACGAGTGAAAATTATTGTAATTGGAGCACTTGCTTATTTTATTGCACCGATTGATGCGATTCCGGATTTCATTGCTGGAATTGGTTATACGGATGATTTAGGGGCGTTAATGGCTGCGCTATTACAAGCGTCGATATACGTCAATGAAGATGTGAAAGATAAGGCACGAGTGAAGTTGGCAGAATGGTTTGGTTCGGATATAGACACATCCTTTATCGATCAGAAATTAGATCAATAGGTGAGAACTGTCATATGGTGACAGGGCGAACGTAAGCGAGGAAGTGCATTATGCCATCAGGAAGAACGCATACGAAAATAAACTTAATATCCCTTCCGGTTGTTTTGTTTATGCTCTTTTCGTATGGATTAACAAGCTTTGATTTTTTATTAACTTTTGCAATTGGCTTTTTAGTAGGTACTACATTTTTAACGCCGGATTTAGATACGTATAGTAATGCGTATAATAAATGGGGATTCTTACGTATATTTTGGTATCCGTATAAAAAGGTAATGCCGCATCGCTCCTTCTTTACACATACAATTATACTTGGTGATGTGATTCGTATTGCATACATGTTAATTGTATTTTCTCCGTTTTTATTCCTATTAAATATAATCGCGCTTGACGGGAATTTAATAGAAATTGCGAAGAAACATGAGGTTGAAATTATAACGTTCGTAATGGGAATTGTCGTAGCGAGTACGCTTCACATTATAGCGGATAAAGTGAATACGCGCCGCAAGAAAATGATGAGAAAAAAGAAGAAACGCAGAAGATAAAAAAACCGTCCCAAAAGGTATTTTGGGACGGTTTTTTCTTATTAAAAAGTTGTTGTATCGTCGATAACCTTTTATTTATTATTATGCATGCTGTTTTAATCAAACGTTTGTTTAAAATTAAGCTTTCAGTATTTTAATACCTTTTACGATGTTCCAAATGAAGTAGTATAAGCTAATAATGCCGCAAATACATAAGACAATCATTGCTCCAATTCCAAGTGTTACGTCTGGTTGATCAGATCCGATACCCATAATTCCTAGAATAATGAATCCAATAAATGACGCGATGCTTGGAATGATGTGTGTCCATAGAGCGCGTTTTGCGTGTGGTTTTGTTTCAGAATCGCCCACAATCCACACAATAATAGGGAATAAGATAGGGGCAAATAATACACTAAAGTATGATAAAGCTGCTAATATTTTGTTTCCGTTCATATATATCACCTCATAAATAATGTCCGTTGTTATACCTTTATTATGCAGGAAATGTAGCGAGCTTCCTATCGATGAACATTACAAGAACGTGACGTTTTTGTAAGATTTCTATAGTAAATAATAAAATTTTCAAAAAAATCTTTTGAAATGGAAATTGTTGTGATAGAATTAATGAAAACGTTTTCTTAGGCGTTTTTTATTTTTAGACTTAAAGGTATGATGACCTGATAGTCTATTGACGAGGTTATTCTATTTAAAAGGGGATTCTTTAGGGGGAGAGAACAATGAACACATGGACACAAGTTTATGATCCGTTCGGAAACATTTGGATTTCGGCAGCGGTCGCACTTATTCCGATTATCTTTTTTTTCTTAGCTTTAGCAGTTTTCCGCATGAAGGGGTATGTGGCAGGATTTATTACAGTTGTACTTACAATTTTAGTGGCGTTATTCGCTTATAAGATGCCGTTCACGATGGCAATGGCAGCGACTGGATATGGTTTCTTATACGGACTATGGCCGATTGCTTGGATTATCATTATGTCGGTATTTTTATATAAAATATCTGTAAAAACAGGTCAATTCGATGTCATTCGTGCATCTGTATTATCCATTACAAATGACCATCGTTTACTCGTTATTTTAATCGGTTTTTCATTTGGAGCATTTTTGGAAGGGGCAGCAGGATTTGGTGCACCAGTAGCAATTACGGCAGCGCTTCTTGCAGGTCTTGGCTTAAATCCTTTATATGCGGCAGGTCTTTGTTTAATCGCAAATACTGCACCAGTAGCGTTCGGAGCGATGGGAATTCCGATTACAGTTGCTGGACAAGTAACAGGTATTGATCCACATAAAATTGGACAAATGGCTGGACATCAATTACCGTTCTTATCATTATTTGTTCCGTTCTTTATCGTATTTTTAATGGATGGATTTAAAGGAGTAAAACAAACATGGCCAGCTCTATTTGTAGCGGGTAGCTCATTTGCAATTACGCAGTTCATTACAGCGACGTTCTTAGGACCAGAACTTCCGGATATTACGTCAGCACTTGTAAGTTTAGTGAGTTTATCGCTATTCTTAAAAGTTTGGCAGCCGAAAGAAATCTATCAGTCTAAAGAAGCAAATAGTGAAGTAGCTGTGACAACGACAGCAACATCTATGCCGAAACTAACAGTAGGAAAAGTAGTAAAAGCATGGTCTCCATTCATTATTTTAACTGTGATGGTAGTCATTTGGAGCCAAAGTTTCTTTAAAGCGTTATTTGCTCCAGGTGGTGCTTTGGAAAGCCTTGTGTTTAAGTTTGAAGTTCCAGGCTTACACAATCTAGTAATGAAAGCAGAGCCAATTGTAAATAAACCGACGCCTTATGAAGCAATCTTGAAATTAGATATTTTATCAGCGACGGGAACAGCAATTTTAATTGCTTGTATCATTTCTATCTTTATTTTGAAAATGAGTGCAAAAGATGCAGTAGTAACATTTAAAGAAACGCTAAATGAGCTTAAGATGCCAATTCTATCTATCGGATTCGTATTAGGATTCGCATTTATCGCAAACTATTCTGGTCTATCTTCTACATTAGCATTAGCACTTGCAGGAACTGGCGGACTATTCCCGTTCTTCTCACCATTCCTAGGCTGGATCGGTGTGTTTTTAACAGGATCTGATACATCAGCGAATGCACTGTTCTCGAATTTACAAGCGATTACAGCGCAGCAAGTCGGTGTATCTGAAGTACTTCTTGTTGCAGCAAATACAACGGGCGGTGTAACTGGAAAAATGATTTCTCCGCAATCGATTGCAATCGCTTGTGCGGCAGTTGGACTTGCTGGAAAGGAATCAGATTTATTCCGCTTTACAGTGAAGCATAGTTTATTCTTCGTTATTATTGTTGGTATTATGACGTATGTACAGGCATATTATTTAACGTGGATGATTCCATAAACAACAAAAGAAATAAACTTTGCATTTTTCAGATTATCGTGTATGATGGGAAAGTATTGAAAATTAAATCAGTGATAAACTAGGGGTGCCTAACGTATGCGTAGGCTGAGAGAGAAGCGTGTGAACTTCTTAACCCTTTGGACCTGATCTGGCTCGTACCAGCGTAGGGAAGTTAACGGCTTTACATAATGATGTCTTTATGAGCCAGGTCCTTATTTTTTTATGGACCTGGCTCTTTTTATTTTGGCATACGCTGGCCATATCTCGTCCTTGTCACGTACAGGGGGGCAACAAAGGTTATGAAACAGTCTGTTTCAGCTGAGCAAATTGAATTGAAATCGAGTTTACCAGGAAGTAAGAAAGTGTATGTGGATGGACCACGCGCGGGTATGAAAGTGCCGATGCGCGAGATTGAACAAAGTGAAACGAACGGCATTCCGAATCCGCCAATACGTGTATATGATACGAGCGGTCCTTATACAGATCCTGCGTATAAAGTGGAGCTGGAAAAGGGAATTCCAACGCCGCGCCATTCTTGGATCCTGGAGCGCGGAGATGTAGAAGCATACGAAGGGCGCGAAGTGAAACCAGAGGATGACGGTGTGAAAGTGGCTTCGAAACATACACCTGTTTTTCCGCAAATGGATCGCCAACCACTTAGAGCGAAGCAAGGGGCAAACGTTACGCAAATGCATTATGCGCGTAATGGCATCATTACATCTGAGATGGAATATGTTGCGATTCGTGAAGGAGTAGAGCCTGAGTTTGTTCGTAAGGAAATCGCAGAAGGCCGTGCTATTTTACCAGCGAATATTAACCATCCGGAAGCAGAGCCGATGATTATCGGACGTAATTTCCACGTGAAGGTCAATGCAAATATCGGAAACTCTGCTGTATCTTCTTCTATTGCAGAAGAAGTAGAGAAGATGACGTGGGCAACGCGCTGGGGTGCGGATACAATTATGGATTTATCTACAGGTAAAAATATTCATACGACGCGTGAGTGGATTATTCGTAACGCGCCTGTACCAGTTGGGACTGTACCAATCTATCAAGCGCTGGAAAAAGTAAACGGAATTGCAGAAGATTTAACGTGGGAAGTGTATCGTGATACGTTAATTGAGCAAGCGGAGCAAGGCGTTGATTACTTTACGATTCACGCGGGCGTATTACTTCGTTACATTCCGATTACTGCAAAGCGTACGACAGGTATCGTTTCACGTGGTGGTTCAATTATGGCACAGTGGTGTTTATTCCATCATAAAGAAAACTTCTTATACACTCATTTTGAAGAGATATGTGAAATTATGAAGCAGTACGACGTTTCGTTCTCTCTTGGAGATGGATTACGTCCAGGTTCGATTGCAGATGCAAATGATGAAGCGCAGTTTTCTGAGCTTGAAACACTTGGTGAATTAACGAAGATTGCTTGGAAACATGATGTGCAAGTGATGATCGAAGGACCTGGGCATGTACCGATGCATTTAATTAAAGAGAATATGGAGAAAGAACTTGATATTTGTCAGGGCGCGCCGTTCTATACACTTGGGCCGTTAACGACAGATATTGCACCGGGTTATGACCATATTACATCCGCAATTGGAGCTGCGATGATTGGCTGGTTTGGAACAGCGATGCTTTGTTATGTAACGCCGAAAGAACATTTAGGTTTACCGAATAAAGATGATGTTCGCGAGGGAGTTATTACGTACAAAATCGCTGCACATGCGGCTGATCTTGCGAAAGGGCACAAAACGGCTCATCAGCGTGATGATGCACTTTCAAAAGCTCGCTTTGAATTCCGTTGGCGCGATCAATTTAATTTATCTTTAGATCCTGAACGTGCGATGGAGTATCACGATGAAACATTGCCAGCAGAAGGCGCGAAAACAGCTCATTTCTGCTCCATGTGTGGACCGAAGTTTTGTAGTATGAGAATTTCACATGATATTCGTGAATATGCGAAAGAAAATGATTTAGAAACGACAGAAGCAATTGAAAAAGGGATGAAAGAGAAAGCGAAAGAATTTAAAGACACTGGTAGTCATTTATACCAATAACACGTTACACCTCTTTACTTGATTGATCACACTGTAGTACCTAACTTAAATATAGAAGAAGCCCGCTTTGCTAAGACGGTAGCAAAGCGGGCTTCTGTCGTTTATAAGGCGAAGAAGAGGTGTACCCAGTAGTATAAGAGGAATAATGTGACGACTGTTGTGAGAGGAATAACGATAAGGGATACACTTAAATAGTCTTTCCATTTTACTTTAATTTTGTTTTGTTTCAGGATATACATCCAAATGAGGGAAGCTAGTGTACCAATTGGTAATAATAGTGAACCGATGTCACTACCAATAATGTTTGCGAGGTAGATAGTTTTTAATGTGACTGGGTCTAGTCCCATTTCTGTTAATGTGATTGTACCAATCATAAGTGCAGGATGGTTATTGAAGACGTTAGAGAGGAGGGAGACGAGTCCACCCATTGCAAAGCTAGCATAGAGTAGATGTTGACTTACAACTGGTTCAAGCCAATTTACAAGCGCCGCTGTTAATCCTGCGTTGTGAAGCCCGTAAATAATGACGTACATAGAGAATGCGAAAATTAAAATGTGCCACGGTGTCTTTTTCAAAATATCGACTGGGTTTGTTCGTAAGTAGTACCATCTCCAGATGAGAAGAACGAGTGAACCGAGTACAGCAACAATTTCGATTGGAATCGATAAGAAGGATGCAACGAATAGAAGACAGCGCATAAGGAAGACGAAGCCTAATACTTTTAACATGAATTTTGTGCGTTTTTGTTTCGTATCAACGGAATTTTTTCCTTTTAACGGATGGAAGTTTTTCGTGAAGAAAATTTCTTCGATATCATATGAAGAAACAGGTAATTTTTCTGGTAGCTTTTTCTTTAAAACTGTATACATAAGCCATGACATAAACAGTAGTCCTAATGTTGCAGGTACAAACATCATAGCTGTGTGCATATAAAGAGTCATATTCACAATATTTAATGCGATTAAGTTTACGATATTGCTTACACCAATTGGTGCACTAGAGGCAGTGGCGATTAAAGCACCGCTTAATAAATAAGGGATTTGTTGATGCGGTTTTAATTGAAGGTTTTTTAGAAGAAGAATTAAAATTGGAGTTGTAATTAAAATACTACCGTCGTTATTAAATAAAAGAGTCATAAGAAAACATAATAACTGAATATACCAGTATAAACGGCGACCAGATCCTTTTGCTAAATTTGCAAGTTTCGCTGCGGACCAGTGGAAGAAGCCGAAACTTTCTAATATAACCGCCATAACGATGGTCGCTAATATTGTTATAGAGGCACCGCCAATTTTACTAATAATGTCCATGACGTCTGGTCTTGATACAAGTCCAGTAATCAAGATAATGCCAGCGCCAATTGCTGCCGGCCACGCCTCATTTAAACCACGGGGTCGCCAAAAGATAACAATCATCGTTAAGAAGAATACAATAATAGTAATCCATATTTCAATGCTCATATTTTGCCTACCTTTCTATTTTCCCTTGAACAAATGTAGCTTGTCTCAAGTTTATATTGATAGTATATTCAACAAAAAATAGGAAGAACTAGACATATAATGGAATAAAGTGAATATGTGTTTTTCAAGCGAAAGGACAAGTGTCACGAATAGTGAAATAACTATTGTGAGAGGCGTCTATAAATTTGGGGGCAGTAAGATAGTAAATGAAATTTATATGGGCGATTATGGAGATATATTGGCACAACGCAAAATATATCAGCGATTTTTAAAATATATCGACTTATCGACAAAACATGAAAAAAGGAGTCTGTTCCAAAATGCCTTTTGGAACAGACTCCCAACTATATTATTTTTCCTTCAAAAAAGTTCGATCCTTCAAGAATAAATTCCAGAAGAAAATAAATCCTGGTAGTAAAATTGCGATTCCAATTGCGTATAGAATAAGCAATGCATAGAATGTTTCTGTCGTTGTAAAACTTGTAAATACAGTTACATCAGGATAAATAATATAAGGTAAATGCGCGACACCGTAAGCGTAACTTGCAAATGCATATTGAGCGACGACTGCTAAAACGGCGATGCGAGGGTATCCTAGTGTGCCATACTTCTTGTTTGTCCACCAAAGAGAAGAGTACCCGATAACGAATAAAACGATAGAAACTGTAAACCATGGGAATTGCTTTATGAGTCCTTGCATAAGCCAGTGTGTTTCCGGATCCATTACAACGAGGGCGATAATCGCCGTAACGAGTGTTGCAGGACCAAGGATAATGGCGTTTCTTCTATAAATTCTATACGAATCTTCTGAACCTTGCTCTCTCGCAAAATCAGCAAGAAAGAGAGAGGAGAGAAATAGTTCCGAAGTTAGTCCGAAGAGCATATAGCAGTAGATAACCGGGCTAGAAAGAAGTTTTCCATACAGAAGTACTTCTTTTCCTTCAGACATTGTAATATAAGCTCCCTCTGTAACGGGTAAAACGGTAATTAATAAGGCTGGAATTAAGAGCCCAGTAATACCTGAAATCACCCGAAGGAGGAATTGATACTTTGGCAGAGAGTAGGCAAATACCATGAACGTACTACGAATTGCAATGAGTATTAAAATTAACATAACTGGCACGAACATCACTGTAGCAAGGGTGAAAGCAGCTTTCGGAAAGAAGCCGAGAAAAGCGACAACGACAAATACGAGAAATGTATTTGTTACTTCCCAGGTTGGTGATAAGTATCGATTGGCAAGCTTGGCAGCGAGAGTGGGATGTTTTGCGTATACCATGCCCCAAAAACCTGCTCCAAAATCGATGGACCCTAATATACTGTATACGAAAATAAGAGCCCATAAGATGATGATTGCAATACTTTCCTCATGCACGAGAATCGCCTCCTTCGTGATGTAAATCATTTGTAAGCGGATGTTTCTTAAAGAATGTCCGTAGTACAAAAACCGTTAAAATACCGAGTCCAATATACAAAATGATGAATAGAATAAATAAAGGACCGACAAAATCAGCGCGTGTAGAAGCATCGACTGTCCGTTGCATACCATAAATGGTCCAAGGTTGACGACCACTACAGCTGAAAATCCACCCGAATTCAATACCGAGCATCATAATTGGTCCACATGCAGCAGCTCCCCAAAGAAGCCACTTCGGTAATTCTGTTCCTTTTTTTCGGTAAACAAAGTACCAATATAAGAGGGCAATTGCTGCAACTGCAAAAGTAAAAGCAGCGGTGCCGACCATTAAGTTGAATAGTGTATGTGTATAAAATGGTGGCCATGTTTCTTGTGGGAATTCCTTGAGTCCTTTTACGACGGTGCTAGGATCGAGTCCCACTAATAGGCTAAGCATGTTCGGAATTTCTAGTGCGTAGTTTAGCTCAAGTGTGTTAGGATCTACAACTCCACCAATTGATAACGGTGCATGTGATGTCGTTTCAAATAAAGCTTCAGCAGATGCAAGTTTTTCAGGGGAATGCTTATGTAAGGCAATCGCTGATTCGTGTCCTGAAAGCCACATCGTAGCACCTGTAATAAATGTCACGACGAGTCCTAACAGTAGTCCCTTTTTATGATATGCCACTTCATGTTTACTTAAATTCTTCTTTAATAATTTAAATCCAGCGATAGAGGCAATGACGGCAGCTCCAGTTGTATAGGCTGTAATCACAACGTGGAATGCGCTTGTGCCAAAACTCGGATTAAAGAAAGCTTTCCACGGATCAACGTTAAAAACGGATCCATCTGGTCCCATTGAAAATCCTGCGGGTGTATTCATCCATGTATTTGCTGATGTAATAAGCACGGCAGATGCCGTGGCACCAATCATGACGAAGAATAGTGAGATTAATCTCATGAATGGAGGTAGTTTGTCAGCTGCATATACATAAATGGACATAAACAAAGCCTCTAAAAAGAAAGCGAAAATCTCAATTTGAAAGGGAACAGAAATAACCTGTCCAACAATTTTGGCAAAACCAGGCCAAAGAAGTGAGATTTGCACACCAACAATTGTTCCAGTTGGAATTGCTACACCGAGAAGGATGGCAAACGCCTTCGTCCATCTTTTCGCCATAATGGCATAATCGGAATCTTTCTTCCAGTGATAGAGTATTTCACTTATAAAAATCATCAATGAAAGTCCCACACCAAGTGTTGCAAAGATAATGTGGAATGCTAATGAAGAACCAAAAAACGCTCTTGCTAATGTTACCGTATCCATATGTAAACTCCTCTTCTTTTTTGCCATTATTTTCTGATTGAATTGGAAGATTTATTCAAAAAAACTACCAAAAATATATATGTATTTAAAAAGTGGATATGGTAATATAATGTTTGAATATTCTAAATAGAAAGAAGTTAATATTTAATAATATTTTGTTTGTTTTTTAGTAAGGAATATTTTATAATCTTTTATGCGAACATAAGTTCTGATTTTAGAGGTGAAGAAGTTTATGTGAAATGGAGAGGATGTTTTATGTATCCTGAAGTCATTAAAAAGATGGCATTTTCAAAAGAGCATAGAGATTTATTATTGAAGCTGTATAATAAAGAGATTACGCGTCGTGAATATGATCGACTTGTAGCATCGCTATATAGACCTTCTAAAGAGGCTTGTGAGGGATAGAGGAACGGGAGACAATCTAATAGATTGTCTTTTTTACATTCATGTATGTTCTGGTAAAATTAAGGTTAGTCTTAATGGGGAGGTGAGAAGATTGCGGAAACGTTTATACATAGGGATTGGAGTTATTCTCTTAATCGCTTTAGGTGGCATTGTATTTTGGGCGGCTATACAAGGAAACCGTACAGAACATTTTATTTTAAGACATATGGTGAATGAAAATGGGACGCTTGCCACATATCGTTTAGCGGATACAAAGGCAGGTAAGGGTGAAGCGAAAGGCCGTGAAGCTTTATCGGAATCAGCAGGACTATGGCTACAATATACATTGGATAAAGACGATCAAGCGTTATTCGATGAACAAGTTAAAGTTATTCAAAATAGTTTTGTACATAAGGATCACATTGTTATATGGAAAATCTCTGAAAAGGGAGAAATGCAGTCAGCTACAAACGCACTTATAGATGATCTTCGTATTATAGAACAATTATATCGTGCTTATGAAATGTATAAGGAAGAGCGTTATAAAAACCTGGCAGATCAATTGAGTGATGCTGTAATTCGTTATAATAAGAAAGATAATTATTACGTTGATTATTATGATGCAGATGCAGGGAAACAAAATAATTTTGCAACTACATCATACTTAAATCCGCACGCATTCTCGTATATGAAGAAGTACGGCAAAGTTTCTGCTCAGCAATATCAGGAAGTTGTTCAATTTTTAGCAGATTATCCAAGGCATGGCTGGGCATTCCCAAAAGAGTATAAAGAAGATGGTACATTTACGTACGATAAAGAAGTGAATCTTATTGACCAATCATACGTTGCGTATCATCGAAGTTTAGGTGGCCTTTCATCAGATGCTTATTTAGAATTTATAAAGAAGAAATTCCAGAAGGATGGAAAGCTATACGGTCGTTACAATTTAGAAACGGGAAAACAAACTGTGAATTATGAATCGCCAGCCGCTTACGGACTAACGATCTTGTACGTACTACAAACAGGTGATACAAAGTTTGCAAAGGAATTATATGATCATATGGTCACATTCCGAAACCACAATGTATTTAGTAGATATTACGGTGGATACGTAACAGGTGAAAATAATAATACGCATATTTTTGATAACGTATTGCCACTTTTAGCGGAAATAGAATTGGAGAAGAATAAAAAATAGAAGGTGTTATCCCCTTTTGGGGTGGCACCTTCTATTTGTGTCGTTATTTGTTGATATAATTTTACACCTTAATATTAGAGAAGTACTCAATCACAAACTTACGGAATTGCTGAGCAGTTTTCGATAAGTAGCGTTTCTTCGACCAACTTAAGCCGATAGTTCGCTCGCAATTTGGTTCAATAATACGTAACTTATTTAATGCTAAAGTAGAGTTTTTTAATAAAGTTAAACTTGGGACAAAGGCGATGCCTAGGCCTTGCTTAATAAGGTCGCTAATCACGGTTGGTTCATCTACTTCAAAAGCGATATGTGGAGTGAAACCAGCTTCCCTGCAAAATTCATCCGTTAAGTGCCGAAATCCGTAACCAGTGTTCATACTAATAAATGGTTCATCCTTTACCTCATGCAGATGGATACTTTTCCGTCCTGATAAACGATGACCTGAAGGGACGACTAAGAAAATTTCTTCTGTAATAAGTGGTTCCCACATAATTTCCTCGCCTTCAATTGGTACAGAAGAAATGCAAAAGTCAATTTCTATATTATCTAGTTGTCGTTTCATAGAAGGAGTAGATGCGAGAAACTGTTGGAATCGAACGTTAGGATGCTCTAGTAGAAAAGAACCGAGTAGTTCTGGTAATATTCTCGGAATAGAAACCGCCAGTGTAATAGAGCTTTGTTGTAATTCAGCTAAATCTTTAATTTCTCGTTCACCTTCACTTAATTCATGAAAAATACGCTCTACGCGTTTTAAAAATACTTTTCCAAAAGAGTTTAATGTAATCTGTCGACCTTGGCGATCAAATAACGGGACGCCTAAGTCCTTTTCTAATCTAGCGATTGTTTTGCTGAGAGAAGGTTGTGCGATATGTAATTCTTCAGCCGCTTTTGTCATATGTTCTAATCGTGCGACTATCTGAAAATATTTTAGTTGAAGAAGTTCCATTTTGACTCTCCTTTCTATAGACCAAAAGGAATGAATTAATAATTAAAGATGTATTATACAGTATGGAAGGTGGCGTGTATAGTAAATCTGTTAAACCATTCTAATGGTGTGAAATTAGGAGAAGGAGTATGTTTCATGAAGGGAATTCAACTTATATTTAAAGATTGGAAAGCGATGTGGCACCATAAACATGGACGTATCGCTTTAATTTTTTTATTGATCGTTCCTTTAATTTATTCAGGATTCTTTTTAGCTGGATATTGGGATCCATATGGAAAATTAGATAAATTACCTGTGGCGATTGTAAATTTAGATAAGGGTGCTGCGATGGATGAAAAAACAATTCATGCAGGAGACGATTTTGTAAAAAATTTAAAAGAGAATAAGGAACTAGCTTTTCATTTCGTATCAGAAAAAAATGCGGATGAAGGGTTAAAAGAAGATAAGTATTATATGGTTGTTACGATTCCAGAGGATTTCTCTCAAAAGGTAAGTACACTTATGGATGAGAAACCAGAGCCAGCGCAGCTTCAGTACAAAGTAAATCCAGGTAAAAACTTTGTAGCAGCTCAAATTGGAACGACAGCTGTTGAAAATATGAAAACAAAAATTTCAAATAGTATTACGAAATCTTATACAGAAGGTGTCTTTTCAAAGTTTCAAGACTTAGCACAAGGGTTGAGTGATGCAAGTAATGGTGCTGACAAGTTACATGAAGGAACGACAGATGCAAGAAATGGCGCAAATCAGCTTGCAGATGGTATTCAGCGTTTTAGTGATGGGACATCAAAAGTGAAAGAGGGAAGCGAAAAACTTGCTTCTAGCCAATCTGCCTTAACTGGCGGAGCAAATGAGCTAAGTCAGGGAGCGAACTCACTTCATAGCGGTATGGAATTATTAGCTCAAGGTGAAAAAACTTTACAAGCAGGGGTTAATGAATTAAGTACTGGTACAACTAAATGGGTGAATGGAAGTGAGAAACTTGCTGAAGGGCAAGTGAAAGCGGACAATGCAGCGAATAGTGTAAAACAACAACTAGAAGAGTACGTGAAAAGTCATCCAGAAGTGCAGCAAGACCCTGCTTTTCAAAAAATCATTGCTACTTCTAATGGATTAGCTAAAGCAACAAGCACTTTAAATAATAGCCAACAACAATTGACACAAGGTGCGCAGAAGATTGCGGCTGGTCAGCATAAGGTTGAAGAGGGCATGAATACATTTGGTGTTAAGTTAAATGAGGCTACTACTGGAACGAAAAAGATCGCAGATGGTGCGGGGAATTTGGCTGATGGATTTACGAAGTGGGGGAACGGATATATATCCCTGCAAAAAGGTGTAAATCAGCTTGCTAGTGGCGGAACAGAGTTAAATAACGGTGCTGGTAAGTTAAAAAGTGGACTTGTTAAACTTGACGATGGTGCGAAAGAGCTCTCCACGAAATTGGGAGAGGGCGCAGAGAAGATAGCGGATGTTCGCAATGATGATGCACGCAATACGATGTTCTCAGAGCCAGTTCAATTAGTGAAGTCGACAGTTTCTGATGTGCCTAATTACGGTTCAGGTATTGCACCATATTTCTTATCACTTGCATTTTATGTTGGCGGCATTATGGCATCAAATATTTTACCGCTTGGCCGTAGGCAAAATATGAAGGTAAGCGGAACGGTACATTTTATTAATAAACTAGGATTGGTATATGTAATTGGGCTTATTCAAGCATTACTTGTGGATGTGGTTGTACTAGGAGTTATGAAATTAGAAGTTGCAAGTGTGTCACTCTTTGTTTTATCAAGTATCGTTATTTCCTTTACATTCATGACGTTTATTCTTATGTTAGTAACGGTATTTGGTCTTGTTGGAAAGTTCTTAGCGGTAACGCTTCTCGTCTTGCAATTAGCGACGAGCGGGGGAACTTTCCCAGGAGAATTAAATATAGCTGTTCTTAGCAAGATTGGACAATTTCTCCCAATGTCCCATTCTCTTAGAGGGCTACAAGATGTGATTTCTTTAGGAGATTGGTCGCAATTACAAATGCAAATTTTAGTATTGTTATGCTATCTCGTTGTTGCTGGTGGAATTGCTTGGATCACGAGTTATATACAACATAGGGAAACGCATGCAGAACAAGTTTCTTAAAATGAAAAAGCTATCCATTTTTTAGGATAGCTTCTTTTTTATTTGCGCTGCATTACCGCAAAGTAATTGTTTTCATTATCAGCAAAGTTGAATGCTCTACCTGTAGGTAAATCTACAACTTGTCCAACTGTAACGTTTTTCTCAGAAAGATCTTTATACAGTTGATCTAAGTTATTAGAGAAGAACATAAGTGAAGGCGTATTTAAGTTTAATTCAGGTTGCATCTTCGCAATTAACGCTTTATCGTGAAGGACGATGCTTGTGCCTCCTTCTTTCGTTGGTGCAATTTCAATCCAGCGAAAGCCTTGTCCGTTATTTTCTTCCGCAATAATTTGGAATCCTACTGTCTCAGTCCAAAATTGTACTGCTTCATCTTGATTATTTACATATAACATAATTTGTCCAATTTGATTAATCATAGGTGTGTCCTACTTTCTTTTCTTATATGGAATTCTATTATATCAAAGATATGGTTTGAATACCTTTTCGTGATTTTTTCGAAGTATAATCTTAGCCCATCTCACATTTTTCGTAGGAGAAGGTCCTGCAATCCACGTATGAAATGGTAGTGTACTACAAATGACCATTGCTGAAATTGAGATTGTGGCCGTTATTGTAAATAATAATAGGCTATATAATATTGTGTTTTCTTGCAGTGTGAATAATGAAAGAAATTTTGTGCATAGTTGCAAGAAGAAAAAATGAGCTAAATAAGCACCATACGTGTAATTTCCGATAAATCGTAAAGCTTTATATAAGAAACCGCGTCGCTGTACGATTGTAATAGATAGCACGTAAAGTATAATAATTTCGCATACGATATATAAAAACATAGACGGTTTCAAATAAGTCGAAACGGTTAAATGAATAGAGTTTGCTCCGTAAAAACTAAATAACTCATAATTAATGAATAAAAATAAGATGAAAAATAATATTGTAATAAGCGGGATATGTTTCATGACAAATGTACGCCACGTTTTTAATGCGACAGCAGCGATTCCTCCCATGACGAAATAGAATGAGTAGAAGAAGAAGGAACGGTCTGTATAATGTAAAATGGTTGAGCTAGTCAATTTTTCTCCATTAAAAATGTAGTGAGAAGAATACCACATTAAGAGGAAATATAGAGAAGCAAAGATGGTCATATATTTATATATGTCTTTTTTATTTTCTGTTCGTTTTTGAAACCAATAAAATAGTGTACATAGTAAAGGGAACAATAAGTGAATTTGGAACATCATAATCACGTACCAAAGATGGGGTGCAGCTGTTCCGAGTAATAAACTTTTTATACCACTTTGTAGTGTAATCATATCGTTTGTTGTTAATAAGTAAAGAATAGACCAGAAGAAATAAGGAATGAGTAAATGTGCGGCTTTTTCATAAATATATTCTGTGTAGGCTAGTTGCTTCGTATATTGCCGAATTAAGTGAAAGCCAACGATAAATATGAATGCAGGTGCTGAAAATTTTGCAAGGTTGAATAGCATGCCCATAATGAGGGATTGCTCAAGTAAGACATTTCCTTGATTCATTGTATATAATAAGGAACTTTGCAAAACGACAGCAAGGAATGCGATGCTTTGCAAAACTTTAAATTCTGGTGCGCTTTGTGTCATCATGTCCATCTCCTTTTCCATACATGATTATAGTACGGAGAATGGATGATGGGTGTGGAATATTTGTGAAGATTATAACAAATTTGTGGCGGAATGGATTAACAATAAAAAAGAGGATGCTCGGTCGGAGCATCCTCTTTCTATTTATTAAGCAAATTTATTTTTGATCCAGTTCTTACCTTCTACAAGGCGAGCTGTCATTACGGCACAAGCGTTATCTGCTGTTACGTTTAACATCGTTGCAGGAGGATCAATGATTGTACTAATTGCTGCGATAATTGGCAATGCTTCTGGCGGGAAGCCGTATAGAGAAACGATTAACATTTCACCAATCATACCGCCGCCTGGAATAGCGCCCATTACTGTTCCTACTAATAGGGAAACAACAAGTGCGATTGCTAATGTTTTCGGTCCTTCGAATTCCATGTTGAAAATACCGAATAAGAAAGCAATTTTTAATACGCCGCCTAAAACAGATCCGTCTTTATGAAGTGTAGATCCAAGAAGGACAACTGTTTCACGAACGTCAGAAGAGATACCCATTTTCTTCGTTGCTTCCAAGTTCGCTGGAATACTAGCAGCACTACTACAAGTTGCAAGTGATGTAACTGTAGGGGATACCATGTTCTTCCAAAAAACTTGTACACCTTGTTTGCGACCTGCAAGGTATGCATAGAACGTGAAGAATACAAAGAAGTAAATTAGAGACGCTGGATAGTATACCATTGCTGCTCGGAAGTAAGTTCCAAGAAGTTGTGGTCCGAATTCACCAACTAATGCTGCGAAGTAAGCAGCAAGTCCGATTGGAGCGTAGTACATAATGAAAGATACAACTTTCATTGAAATTTCTGCACCAGCTTGTAAGAATGTGGCGAATGGTTTTCCTTTTTCACCAACTGCTGAAGTTGCAACTCCCATTAAGATAGAGAAGAAAATAAGAGCTAACATATTTTCACGAGATAGTAATTTCGAGAAGTCAGATACTGTTATAATACCAACAATTTGATCTGCAACACTAACTGCTTTTTCAGCTTTATCAGGCTGCGTTAGTTCTAATACAACACCTTGTGCTGGCGGGAATACTTTCACGACAATAATCATAAAAATAGCAGCTAAAATACTTGTAAATAAGAAAGTCCCAGCCATACTAGACATAATTTTACCGAAACGTTTTAATCCATCCATATTAGCAATAGATGCCGCGATGCTAAAGAACACTAGAGGTACAACAATCGTAAACATTAAGTTTAAGAAAATATCACCAAGCGGCTTTAAAGCAACTGCATCGGCACCCATGAAATAACCAATGAAACCACCAATTAGGATAGAAGATAATAAAATAAGTGGAAAGCGATATGCCTTCATAAATATATCCTCCTATCAATTAAAAAAATCATACTGAATTATTATAGCGAGTTAGGGTCCTCTTTACTAGGAGAATAATGATAGATAGAATAGCGTGAAAACCGAGAAATTTTTGTTTTTAAGCTCGGCATACAGCAGGAAATCTAGACATATATATTTGTAACCTAGTGGTGGCAAAGGATGCGCCGTAACTTAGGTTTGGAAAAAGGGGGAGGGAAAAGGGATGAATATTTTACTTTGCTGTGCAGCGGGAATGTCTTCCAGTTTGATTGTTACTAAAATGGAGAAAGCAGCAGAGGCAAAAGGGATAGAGGTAAAGATTTGGGCAGTATCAGGTTCTGAAGTAAATAGTCACATAGATGAAGCTGATGTGCTTTTACTTGGACCGCAAGTACGTTATTTATTACCGAAAATGAAAGAGTTATGTAAGGAAAAGGGAGTACCTGTTGATGTCATTCAATCTGTCCATTACGGGCTTTGTAATGGAGAAGCTATCTTACAAGCAGCTTTGTTAATGAAACCATGAGGAGAGTGGGATAGATGATACGGTTTTTAGAAAAATATGTAATGCCGGTAGCGGGAAAGGTTGCAGAACAGAGGCATTTGCTAGCAATTCGTGACGGACTTGTATTGACGATGCCTTTCTTAATTATAGGATCATTTTTCCTCATCATTAGTGCTTTACCAATACCAGGTTATAATGATTTTATGGCAGGTTTGTTTGGGGAGAATTGGCAGAGGGCTTTGGGGTATCCAGTTAGTGCAACTTTTAATATAATGGCTTTAATAGCTGTTTTTGGAATCGCTTACAGGCTTGGAGAATATTATAAAGTGGACGCTTTAGCATCCGGGGCATTGTCGCTTGTGACGTTTTTACTTGCGACGCCATTTCAAGTTGCATATATTATACCAAGTACAAAAGAGAGTGTACTTGTAGAAGGTGCTATCCCAGCTGCGTTAATGGGAAGCCAAGGGTTATTTGTTGCAATGATTATTGCACTTATATCTACTGAACTTTATCGGTTTATTGTACAAAAAAAGATAATTATAAAGATGCCAGAGACAGTTCCGCCAGCTGTGACACGTTCATTTGCCGCGCTTGTTCCAGGATTTATTGTTGTAACGGTTATTTGGATTTTACGCTTAATTATAGAAAATACTTCTTTTGGCAGTATCCATAATATTGTGGGGCAAATTTTACAGGAACCACTTAGTGTACTTGGTGCTAGTCTTTGGGGCGCAATAATAGCTGTTATTCTCGTTCATGTTCTTTGGTCATGTGGAATTCATGGAGCTACTATTGTTGGTGGTGTAATGAGTCCGGTTTGGTTGTCGTTAATGGATCAAAACCGAGTTGCTTACCAAGCAGGGCAAGATATACCAAATACGATTACTGCACAGTTTTTTGATTTATGGATTTATATGGGCGGATCTGGTGCGACACTTGCTTTAGTTATTGGAATGTTATTGTTTGCGAGAAGTCAGCAATTAAAAAGTTTAGGGAGATTGTCAATTGCACCCGGTATATTTAATATCAATGAAATGGTAACTTTTGGAATGCCGATTGTTATGAATCCACTGTTGCTTATTCCATTTATAGTAGTCCCTGTTGTATTAACGATTGTTTCTTACTTTGCGATGGAATGGGGGCTAGTTGCCCGTCCGAGCGGAGCTGCTGTACCTTGGACGACACCGATTCTATTTAGTGGATATTTGGGATCAGGCGGAAAAATTTCAGGTGTTATTTTGCAACTCGTTAACTTTGCACTAGCATTCTTCATTTATTTACCGTTCTTAAAAATATGGGATAAACAAAAGTTGGCGGAAGAAAAGGGGGAGTAAAGAACTAAAATGGATACGATAGAAACGAAGGCTTTTCACTTAATTTTGCATGGGGGAAATGCGAGAAGTTGTTCAATGGAAGCAATTGATTGCGCAAAGCGTGGAGAATTTACAGAAGCAGAAGCGAAATTACAAGAAGCGTTAGAGGAATTAAAAGAGGCGCACCGTGTACAAACGGAGCTCATACAGAAAGAAGCTGGTGGTGAAAAGACCGAAGTTACCCTTCTGATGGTGCACGCGCAAGATCATTTAATGAATGCGATTACGGTGAAGGAATTAGCGAGTGAATTTGTAGAATTATATAGGAAGATGTCAGTATCGGAATGAACCTTGCGTATGCAAGGTTTTTTTATGTTTTGTAAAGATACTTTCATTATTACTTGCGTCGTTTGTGGTTTATGATGACGTTATATTGGAAACGAAAAATCACAAAACTAAATCATCAATTAAGATGAATAAATTATGTATGTGTGCGTACCATCAGTGGAGTGTTATGAGCTCCACTGATGGTATTTTCATATTAACAAGCCTCCTTGTTCGTGGAAAATGGGAATGGTAATTAATCGATAGTAACAAATTCTCCTACACCACGAATTAATTTTTTTATATGCATACGCTCTGGTTTTAATACGCTTATTATAGAATCAATGGCTTCTTGAGGATCGACAGATGTGCCACAAGTATAACAATCAATTGCTGCAAATTTCTTTTCAGGATAAGTGTGAATAGAGAGATGGCTTTCTGATAATAAAAGTAATACCGTTACTCCATATGGGTGGAATTCTTTGTTATTTACATTTAAAACGTGAGCACCAGAGCGATTCGCAGCATCTATTAGATGATGCTCTAAAAAATGAACATCATTTAATAGAGAAAAATCCACACCCCATAAATCTACTATTATATGACGCCCGAACGTAGAATATTCCATATATTTATACCCTCCTTGTCAAAACTCCATTTCTATTTGATAGCAATGATGTAGGGTAAGATTAGATTCAGAATTTAAAACGGCATGGTTACGGTGTTCTAAAACTTCTTCTTTAAATTGAAACAAAGGAGCAAGGAGAGAAGGTAATGTTCGAGGAGTTGGAACAACATATAATTGCTCAATTTGATCGAGTACATAGGCAGAGTTAGCAGCGATATGAAATCCCCAGTCAGTTCCGAAAGAAGGGACGATTGTATGATAACTTTTCACAGTTAATCCGGCATGTTCAATTGTGTTACCGATACCCCAATATACAAGAGGTGCATCAGCAGGTGAATTAGATTGACAGACGAATGCACCATCTTCTGTTAAAAACGTAGCTATACGAGCAAATAGTTCGCTTGTATATAAAGTACTTAACATTTCTGTCGCTGGATCAGGGAAATCAATAATAATTACATCATATAAAGAGGAAGGAGATTTCAAAAATTCTTTTGCGTCACATACATGAACATTTGCACGCTCATCAAAAAATGCACGTTGGTTTAAAGAAACTAATTCTGGAACATTGCGAGCCATCGTAATCATTTCTTCGTCTAAGTCGACAAGGTCTACATGTAGAACTGTTTCATATTTTAAAACCTCTCTTAAAGCAAGACCGTCGCCACCGCCTAAGATGAGAACGCGTTTAGGATCTATTACCTTTGACATAATCGGATGAACAAGTGCTTCATGATAAATTTGCTCATCGACGGAACTAAATTGTAGTTGCTTATCCAAATATAGACGAATATCGCTTACTTGGAGTAAATTAATGTTTTGATAATTACTTTTTTTTTCAAATAAACTTGTATGTTCACCAGTTTGTATTTCTTTTAGAGAAATTTCATCCCATACATCTAAGGTTTGTGAATTTGTGGGTACTATTATTACATTTTCCGATTGTACTTGCTTTTCATGCTCATCGTGTTTATCTGATTTAGCCCGTTCGTCAGGTCTGTCTTGTTTGTCCTGTTTGTCCTGTTTATCTTGTTTCTCTTGCTTGTCCTGTTGATCTAGTGTATCCGTGTTGGGATTTAATTCAGAATCCTCTTCTTGTTTATACCATTTATTTGGAAGTTGTATTTTATAAATCTTCATTCTATTCTTTTTTCTATGCTTTGGCATTGGAATCCCCTTTCAAAATACTTTATTTTCTTCTATTCTATGTAATTTAATAGAGTTTGACTGGACAATAACTAGACGAGTGTCTTCAATAGGTATTTGTTTTTGATTTGAGTTGAAATATAATATTTTTACGCTTTTTTTAAAAAAATTACTGTGTTTTTGTTTTAAACACAACTAGACAACTAAACACTAATCTATTTTCATACAGTTATGTGTTAAAAGCGTGTTGTTTTATAACACACTGTGTGTTTTTTAGGTGACACACTAATTGAAAGCGTTGACACACAAAGAAAACAGTCGAAAAAGTGCTGATTTTAGTGGTTTTAAAAAGTTGGCACGCTAATTGCATTAATAAATAGCGTAAAGAAAAATAAATAAAACATAAATTTTTTATACTACACAAGGGGGATTTTCAAATGAATATTTTATTATGTTGCTCAGCAGGGATGTCTACAAGTTTACTAGTTACAAAAATGGAAGCGGCTGCAAAAGCTCGCGGTCTAGAAGGAAAGATTTGGGCTGTATCTGGGGATGCAGTAAAAACAAATATCGATCAAGCAGATGTATTATTACTAGGACCACAAGTTCGTTACATGCTTTCTTCAATGAAAACGCTTGCTGATGAGAGAAACGTTGGAATCGATGTTATTAATCCAATGCACTACGGCATGATGAACGGAGAAGCAGTTTTAGATCACGCATTAACACTTAAAAAATAATTAGGGGGGAAGCGAAATGCAAAAATTTATTGCATTTATGGAGAAGTATATTGTTCCTGTCGCTGGTAAAATCGGATCGCAACGTCACTTAGCTGCGATCCGTGATGGATTTATTGCAGTTATGCCACTTATTTTAGTTGGTGCACTGGCATCACTAATTAATGGTTTTCCGTCTGAAGTTTTCCAAGATTTCATGAAAGGTTTGTTTGGTGAAACGTGGAAACAAGTTGGCGGTGGAATGTGGACTGGTTCTTTCGCAATTCTAGCACTAATCATAGCATTTACAACAAGTTATAACTTAGCAAAATCTTACGGCGTTGATGGTTTGTCAGCAGGTATTATTTCATTTGGTGCGTTAATTATTCTTACGCCAACAACACCGAAAGAAGGCGGATTGAACTTAGCTTGGACAGGTGCACAAGGGCTATTCGTAGCAATTATCGTAGCACTCCTTGTTACTGAAGTATTCCGTTTCTTTGTACAAAGAAACATTACGTTTAAAATGCCTGATGGAGTACCACCAGCAGTTTTAAGATCTTTCGCAGCTATAGTTCCAGCATTTGTTATCTTAACAGTAGTTGCAGGTATTCAATTAGCAGTGAAATTAGCTGGTACAAGTGTTCATGAATTTATTTTTAATACGATTCAATCACCACTGCAAAGTTTAGCAGGGACATTACCAAGTGCAATTATCATTGTAATCCTTGTTCATCTTCTTTGGTTCTTCGGTTTACATGGGCCAAATATCGTTGGTGGTATTATTGAGCCATTATACCTACCGGCATTAGAGAAAAATATGAAGTTATTCCAAGGTGGTACATCTGCATTTGATGTTCCAAATATTATTACAAAGCCATTCTTTGATACTTTCGTATATCTTGGTGGTTCTGGTGCAACATTAGCATTCTTAGTAGTGGTATTACTTGTAGCAAAAAGTGCACAATTACGCGGTGTATCTCGCTTATCAATTGGACCTGGTGCATTTAACATTAACGAACCAGTAATCTTTGGTACACCAATTATTTTAAATCCAATTTTATTCTTACCGTTTATCGTAACACCAATTGTATTAGTAATTACTTCCTATACAGCTATATCTATTGGATGGGTACCAAAAACAGTTGTGATGATTCCATGGGCAACACCACCAATTATTAGTGGTTATCTTGTAACAGGTGGACATCTTTCAGGTGCAATTCTACAGTTATTCAACTTTGTAATTGCGATGGTAATCTACTATCCATTCGTAGTATTATGCGATCGTTCTGTTGTTCGTACTGAAAAAGCAGCAGCACAAGGAAATAACAACTCTGTACCTATGTAACACAGTAATTGTTCTCACAGATAACACTATCTGTGAGAACAATTACCTTTATATCATGTTCAAAAAGATGAGACCCATCTAGAAGAACACCAAACTATCATTCATAAATTAATAATTTAATAGAAATGTTCAAACTGAAGGGGTATTTCAATCGGTTGAACCATAATAGAGAGGGCGGTAATTATGATGACTACAGCAGAACAAATTCCATTCCAATTAATTTTAAATAGTGGTAATGCACGAAGCTTTGCAATGGAGGCACTTCAATTTGCCAAACAGGGGAAAATGGCAGAGGCTGATGAAGCGATGGTAAAGGCGAAAGAAGCGATTAATGAAGCGCATCATTTCCAAACAGAGCTCATACAATCAGAAGCAAGAGGAGAAAAAACAGAGATTAGTGTTCTCTTAATTCATGCACAAGATCATTTAATGAATGCGATTACAGTGAAAGAATTAGCAGCAGAATTTATTGACCTTTATAAAAAGTTAGAAGCGAAAGGGGAATAAAGCATGACTGGAATTAAAATTGCTACAATCGGCGGTGGATCTAGTTATACACCAGAGTTAATTGAAGGATTTATTAAGCGTTATGATGAGCTTCCTGTTCGTGAAATTTGGTTAGTAGATATTGAGGCAGGAAAAGAAAAGTTAGAAATCGTTGGTAACTTAGCGAAACGTATGGTGAAAAAATCTGGTTTACCAATCGAGGTACATTTAACACTGGATCGTCGTGAAGCATTAAAAGGTGCTGACTTTGTAACAACGCAGCTTCGCGTAGGTTTATTAGAAGCTCGTGCAAAAGATGAAGCAATCCCGTTAAAATATGATGTAATCGGTCAGGAAACGAATGGTCCTGGTGGTTTATTCAAAGCGCTGAGAACGATTCCTGTTATTTTAGATATTTGTAAGGATATGGAGGAGCTTTGTCCAAATGCATGGTTAATTAACTTCGCGAACCCAGCTGGTATGGTAACAGAAGCTGTCCTTCGTTATACAAATATTCAAAGAGTAGTTGGTCTATGTAACGTTCCAATCGGAATCCGCATGGGTCTTGCAAGATTACTTGAAGTAGATGCAAGTCGTGTCCACGTTGATTTCGCAGGTTTAAATCATATGGTATACGGACTAGATGTATATTTAGATGGCGTAAGTGTAATGGATCGTGTGTTGGAGCTTGTAACAGATCCAGAAAAGCAAATTACGATGGAAAATATTGCAGCGCTTAACTGGGAGCCAGACTTTATTCGCGGCCTTCGTGCAATTCCATGTCCATACCATCGTTATTACTACAAAACACGTGAAATGTTAGAAGAAGAGAAAGAAGCTTCAGTTGAAAAAGGTACACGTGCAGAAGTAGTAAAACAATTAGAAGATGATTTATTCGAGTTGTATAAAGATCCGAACTTAGATATTAAACCACCACAATTAGAAAAACGTGGCGGCGCTTATTATAGTGACGCAGCATGTAGCTTAATTACGTCTATTTACAATAATAAAGGTGATATCCAGCCTGTTAATACACGAAACAACGGAACAATTGCAAGCTTACCACATGATTCGGCTGTTGAAGTGAACTGTATTATTACGAAAGAAGGTCCAAAACCAATTGCAGTTGGAGATCTTCCCGTACCAGTTCGTGGTTTAGTACAGCAAATTAAATCATTTGAGCGCACAACAATTGAAGCTGCTGTTACAGGGGATTATCATAAAGCGCTGCTTGCTATGACAATTAATCCACTTGTACCATCAGATAAAGTTGCAAAACAAATTTTAGATGAAATGTTGGAAGCACATAAAGAATATCTTCCACAGTTCTTCAAAAAGGTAGAGAAATAAAGCGGCGCTATTTAGCCCGCTTTTTTTATTCTATTAGGAGGTATTACGATGATTAAGTTAATTGTAAATGCAGATGATTTCGGTCTTACAGAAGGTACAAATTACGGCATTATTGATGGACATATAAATGGACTGGTAAATTCAACGACGATGATGATGAATATGCCAGGAACAGAGCATGCGGTGCGCTTAGCGAAAGAGTATAACCTACTCGGAGTAGGCGTACATCTCGTATTAACGGCAGGAGAACCACTTCTTGGAGACGTACCATCACTTGTAAGTAGCGATGGATTGTTTCATAAACAAAGCGTTGTACGGAAAGGGAATGTAAGTCCAGAAGAAGTTGAGAGAGAGTGGACTGCTCAAATTGAGAAGTTCTTATCTTACGGATTAACACCAACTCATTTAGATAGCCATCATCACGTACATGGATTACCAATCTTGCACGATGTTCTTGAGAGGTTAGCGGCTACATATAATGTTCCAATTCGTCGTTGTGAGGAAGAGCGAGCAGTACGCCCGTTTTCTGACGTGTTTTACAGTGATTTTTACGCGGATGGTGTGACGGAAGATTACTTTGTGAAGTTAAAAGAAAGAGTACAAGATGAACAAACGGTAGAAATTATGGTTCATCCAGCTTATATTGATCCAGAGCTTGTGAAGCGCTCTTCTTACGTAATGGATCGTGTGAAAGAATTGCGTATTTTAACAGAGAGCGAGTTGCCTGAAGGAATAGAACTTGTGAAGTTTTAATAGAAAAACGACGGCTATATAATGCCGTCGTTTTTTTGTGCTTACAAGATGGATAGAATATATCCGCCAAAGGCTCCGAGTATAACGATAACCCAAGGTGGTGTTTTCCAAAAAGCGAGCAAGCAAAATAGAAGAGACGCAAAAACAAAATCTACAGCGTTCATAATTGTGCTTGTCCAAATAGGATCATAAAAAGCTGCTAATAAAATACCGACAACAGCTGCATTGACTCCAAGTAGTGCCCCTTGTATGAAAGATATTTTTCTTACACTGTCCCAAAATGGTAAAACACCAATAACGAGTAAGAAAGCAGGAAGAAAGATCGCAATTGTTGCAAGTATGGCTCCAAGTGTCCCGTTTAACGCTGCTCCTATATAAGAGGCGAATGTAAATAGTGGACCTGGTACGGCTTGTGTTAATCCGTATCCAGCTAGAAACTGTTCTTTCGTCATCATGCCGTTTTGTACGAACTCACCTTCAAGAAGGGGCAGTACGACGTGTCCACCTCCAAATACAAGGGCACCAGAGCGATAGAAACTATCAAATAAAGCGATGTAATAAGAGAACGGTCTTAATATTGGTAGCAGCAGTAATAGTCCGAAGAATAAGACGAGACAAGAAACTGCTATCGTTTTTGAAATAGGTACTTTTATATTTTGAGATTGGCTAATTGGTTGGTTACGATATAAAAACCAGCCGATAAAGCCAGATATTATAATGAGAATGACTTGTGTCCAGCTACTGGGCCATAATAAGGCGATTGCGGCAGTTACAATAGCAATTGTCGCGCGATTTCGGTCTGGCGTTAATTTTTGCGCCATTCCCCATATGGCATGAGCAACAATGGCAACTGCTACAAGTTTTAGCCCGTGAATCCAGCCAGCACTTCCAAGATTGAACTGATTAAGGAATGAGGCGAAGAAAACTAAAACAAGCACAGACGGTAAAGTGAATCCAATCCATGAAATAATAGCCCCTAATACCCCGCCTCTTAATAATCCAACCCCCATACCGACTTGACTGCTAGCAGGGCCAGGAAGGAATTGACATAGTGCTACTAAATCTCCATAGCTTCGTTCATCCATCCATTTTCTTTTTTGTACGTATTCGTGGTGGAAATAGCCGAGATGGGCGACAGGACCACCAAATGAAGTAAGTCCTAATTTAAATGAGACGAGAAAAATCTCTAATAATGTGTGAAAAGTGTATTTGTTATTTTCCAAAACAACCTCCTAGAATGCTTTCTTATGTGCATTATACAAGAGGTAGTAAAGCAAAAGGAACGATTCGAATGTAAAGATTGTGTGAATCTTTTCTTCGTAATTAAAACTTGAAAAAGTCATAAATGATTATGTATAAACCATAAAGTAGTAGAAGTAGTGCTGGGAAATTTATATAAGGAGAATGCCCGTATGACAACACATTTCTTTGCGAGGTTAACAGGCAAGAGGGAAATACCTCCTGTAAATACAGAAGCTTATGGCGTAACGGAGTTTATATTTAGTAATGATTTAAAGAAATTACAATATCGGATCATATTGAAAAACATTGAAAAAGTTACATCATGCCAAATTCATTTAGGGAAAGCGGATCAAATTGGTCCAGTTGTTTTAAATTTGTTTGGTCCGCTAAAGCAAGGTATTAGTGTAAATGAAGGAGTCGTGACTGGTGTAGTCAATGTGGAGGATTTTGAAGGGCCTTTACAGGGGAGAGCGTTTGATAACCTACTTCAAGAAATCATTCAGGCGAATGTATATGTAAATGTTTATACAAAGTCCAATAAGAAGGGTGAAATCAGGGGGAGAATCAGAAAAGTAAAGAAGTAGAAAAAAGGCTGTCCATATTTTGGAACAGCCTTTTTTTCTATAAGGTGCAAATTTGAGCGGTTATTGTTGGTAAATCGATATATTTTGAAAAACGCTGATATAATTCGCGTTACGGTCGATACATAAAAAACTACCACGGTTAATTTTTTACAGGCTGATTTTTAATGAAGAAGTCCATAATATAAAACACTTCATCATCAGGTATTTGTATTTCAAATGTATTTTCAATTGGTTGTAATGCTTTTTTCACTTTCATATACATCCAGTACTCATCTTGTCTTCGTTCCTCTTTATCTGGATGAGGGAGGAGGCTTTCTCCTTTTTGAAGACGGTCAACCATACAGCTCATATGCAGAATCACACCCATTAAGCTGTCAGGAGTTAGCTGTAAGGAAATTAATTCTTGAATTGTATTTAATGCGTAACGAATTGTTTTAATAAGTAATGCTCCGTCGTTCCGCTGCATTTGTTGTTCCAGAATATCAGCCATTTTTGCATATGTTTCTTCATACGTAATTAATTCTTGAATTGACTGAATCGCTGTGTAGTTTACAATGTCTTGGAAATGATATGTTAAGCATGGTACCTGCACATCGAAATTTGTGACGATACAAATGATATTCCGCTCTTTTTTTATGTTCTCAATCATTTTCGTTAAATCTTTTTCATGGACGATACTAATCGGAATAATTTCAATTAAGTCTTTGTCAAATCGCAAATAGTTCTCTAACATTTTTTGAATAGCTAAAGCGCTGCCTTCCCCAGTTAAACAAGCTGTCAAAATAACAGATTTCATTGGTGATAGTGGTTTTTTCTTTTCTTCTTGTACGTTTAAGTAAAACGGTGTTAAGTTCTTCACTGTTTCATATAATGCATCTAACGAGTAGCCAAGCTGTGCTTTTCGAGCTGCTTCTAGTGCATGTGGAGTGCTTGTCATGGAAAGAACACGTACCGGAATTTTGAACTCAGTTTCTAATATATCCCCAATATAAGCGAGCGAGCCCATATCGACGAGTAAGAGAAGTCCATTTACATTTTGGAGTGTTTTCATATACACTTTCACACGTTCTAAGAAATCTTTCGGCGATTCATGTAACGGCATATCAATACCGGTTACTTCCTCAATGCCGAGAAGTTCGTTTGCGACGTTTGCCATTTCTGTTGCGATGCCGTTACCGTGCGCTAATATTAATACTTTTACTTCTGTTTGAGAGGCAGGAATTGGATCAACAACGAAGAACATTGTTAAAAAGCCTGCTTCATCAATAGGCATTGTTATTTGTAATTCATCCTCCAGTAGTTGAATGCATTGCATCGCTACGGAAAAAGCTTCTTTATATTTTGTACGAATTTGATTTAATTGTGGGTGATGAATTTGTTTCCCAGCTTGCAAACGTTGTAGAGTTGTCTGTACATGTAAGCTTAAAGCGAGAAATACTTTTTCATCAAACGTCTTAGATAAATGCTTCTCAGCAAGTACCGCAATTTTTTCGCAAACGGAAACGATATTACGATCCACAATTTTAAAAACATTTTCATGACTCGTCTTTTTAGAAATTTGGTTAAAATACTGTACGAAAAAGCTTTGAATATCATTTTCTATTAGTAATTCTAATTCGTCCTCTTCAATACCGCGAGCTTGAAGTTCTTCATATTTATAATCAATATAATCGTATATAGAAGATTGTTTTTCATTTTCTATTTTATGATTACTCCAACCTTCATTACCCGTAAATACAAATGTTTCATTTGGTATTTGGTATAGATGACGGCTCTTTCTTTCAATGAATAGCCCTTCTTTCATATACCAAGGTAAATCTGTACTTGAAACATAGACAGAATCACGTTTCTTTGTCACGAAGTCAGAATAGGCTTTCGCACAGGCAATTTGTACATCCGTTTTTAATTGCCCGATGTTATTGGGACAATTGTAAAAGACGAAGGCGCGCATTGTATTCGGGCTAACGTGAATTTCTTTTCGCAGACGTATCGCTTCATTTGTGAAAAATAGTTGCAGTAAAGCAAAGCGTTCTTTATGTGTACGCTCACGAAGTGGTGGTAGCGTAACAGTCATCGGTATACGTCTTGTAAATGTTTTTAATAAAAATGAATTTGGTTCTTCTGTTGTTGCAGTAATGATTAATACTTGTGCCTTACGCTCGTTTTCTGTTTCTCCAAGGCGGCGGTATACCCCGCGGTCAATAAAGGTGAAAAGCATTTCTTGTCCCTCTGGAGGAAGACGATGTACTTCATCTAAGAAAAGGATCCCCTCATGTGCTTTTTCAATTAACCCTTTTTGATCACTTGCCCCTGTATAAGCTCCTTTTTTTATCCCAAATAACTGCCCCAGTAGTAGCTGTGGATTATTTGCGTAATCAGCACAGTTAAAGACGATAAATGGTGCATTTTTAGGAAGCTGTTCAACTTCAATTGCATATTCGTGCATTAAAGAAGCGAACATAGATTTTCCGACTCCTGTTTCTCCTAGCAGTAAAGTATGCATACCGTTTGGGGGATAGAGAATAGAAGCTTTCGCTTTTTCGATTGCGATTTTAAGGCTTGTATTTTCAATTGCAAATGTATCTAATGAAGTCATTTCATTTGAATGCGTTTCCAACGGAGCGTTCGTTTCTATATAAAAACGAACAGGACGCGTATTTGTTTTTAATAAACGTTTATCTTTTACAAGTTTGTTTAAGTCGCTACTTACATTGGCGCGATCTAGCTGCAACAGGGTAGCGAGTTCTGACGCGGTTACACCTTCTGTATAATTTCCTTCTTGCATTGCGTTAAAAATGAGATCTATTCGTTTCATTTCTATTCACCTCGAAACTTCATCACTATTTAAAATTTTACACAAAAATGGGAAGGGTGGGAAGAGAAAAATAAAACAGCTTTAGCATATAGGCACTAAAGCTGTTACAATCTTGTGTCTTTCCAAAAGTTCACTTCGAGATGGGAAGACGGATTATAGGGGAGAAGTTTGTATCCTTGTGACTGTAAGTAATCAATTACTTGTGGCAGTATTTGTACGGTTACACTCGAATCATGCATTAAAATCACTTCGACTTGTTCATCGCTCTGATTACGTACTCTTTCTAATATGGCAGAAGGATTGTCATAGCTTTTCCAGTCATATGTATCGATTGTCCAATCCCACATTTTATAATGGGCGGATACAAGTGCATCACGGTAATTCTTTTTTAAGTAAGGCATACTACCGTATGGGACACGAACGAGATGTGTATTTAATTTTGTAACTTGCTGAACAATGGTTTGTGTTTGTTCCATTTCTGTAATTAAAGCAGATGGATCACCAGTATAAAGACGTTTTACATCGTGCGACATACTGTGAAGTCCGATATAATGTCCGTCTTTAATTAATCGTTGCATTGTTTTTTTATAATGTGGCACTTTTCCACCAATTACAAAGAAAGTTGCTTTTCCATTCTTTTCTTTTAAGATGTTTAAAATTTGCGTAGTATATTTGTTTGGTCCGTCATCAAATGTTAAGTACGCGATTTTTTGGATAGGAGAGGTAGTTTCAGTATTTGGATGATGTTCAGCAGGAAGCATTGTAGTTGCCCCTGCATGAGATGATGCGTACATAGTAATTGTTAAAAATAAAATAATGTATTGAAATACTCGCTTGATCATAACATTCACCCTCAGTTTGACAATCAAGATGTAAGAAAGAAAATATAACCCTTTTCTTATTATGTATATCTTTCTCCAATAGTGGGACTCTCAAACAAACTATATTTTGGAAATATGAAATGAGGAATAAAAAATAAAAAATAGCATCCTCTTATAAGAAAGAGGATGCTATTTGAATATTTCATAATAGTAAAGGCTATACTACAATTAGTCTTCTCGTTTTTTCACTTTTTTATAAAAGGAAATAAGTGGTTTGTAACGTTCATGTACAAGCCCGATTACTTCAGCAATAATCTCTGTAAAGAAGATTAAAACGAAAAGAAGAATAATGGATAACCATAATGTCGCACTAGAGAAAATGATTGCATTTACACTAAAGAAGATACCGAATGCGTATATAATTAGTACCGTTTTACGATGGGAGAAGCCCATTGCAAGTAAACGGTGATGTAAATGCGATTTATCTGGTGCTGAAATAGGTTTTTTATTTACGATACGGCGGATAATTGCAAATGTCGTATCAAATACAGGTACACCTAAAATGATAACTGGAACGATAAAGCTGAATAACGTTACACTTTTGTATAATCCAAGTAACGATATAACAGAAATACAGTATCCTAAAAATAGTGCGCCTGTATCTCCCATGAAAATTTTTGCTGGATGGAAGTTGTAGAATAAAAATCCAATTGTACTTGCTAATGTAATTAATGCTAGTGGTAAGATAATAGCGGCTCCAGTGCCCCATGGGCTAGTGAAGGCCATATATGCTAGCGTTGCAAGTACGATAGATGAAATACCAGCAGATAACCCATCTAAGCCATCAATTAAGTTGATTGCATTTGTAATACCTACAATCCAAAATACTGTAATTGGATAAGCAAGCCATCCGAGTTCAGTATCCCCGAGGATTGGAATATATAATACTTGCACTAATAATCCACTTTTTACAATCATTATGGCAACTAATAGTTGTCCACCGAATTTTACCTTCGCAGATAACTCGTACATATCATCTAAAATACCGATGATTACAATGATAATCGCACCTAGCGTTATCGATAACATTCTTTGTTCATATAAGCCACCGACAACAAATCCTACAGCTACACCAATAAATATCGCTAATCCGCCAAGACGAGGCATGATTTTTTGGTGTACTTTACGAGCGTTTGGCTTATCTGTTGCTCCTATTTTAAAAGCTAACTTAATAACTAAAGGAGTAACGACGAGTACAGTGATGAAAGATGCCAAAATGGCATAAATCACTTGTGAGTCCATTAATACCCCACCCTTTTATAGTCTAACGTAAATTTTTTTGGTACATTTATCTGAAAATTATGATGTTTATTTACAGGCTCATAACATATGGTATCACAAAAAGATTAGAATTCAATCTTTTTTTCTATTTACGGTAAATGGAAGCAGATAGAATATATTACAATTGTATACAGAATGTTGAATCATTTGAGAAGGTTAATTGTATTGGGCTTTGGAATATGACATTTTCTCTTTTTCTTCGATAGTGAATACTTTTATTTCAGTATTATAAGTGTTACACGTAGAAATGAGTAAGTTCCGTGTTAAAATGTGGGAATTTATCCGCATGAACGGACAGTAAGGCTTCCACCTCAAAATTTAGTTGGGAACTTTAATTCCTGTAAACTTTCGATTGGTTTAACTAATAATTATTGGAGGATGAATGCCCCTCACTGAATAAAGTTTCATTCTATATTCTTGCATGTAATTTTACAAAAACTTAAAAAAGAATGGAAAAAGTAATTCATATAATAAAGAAGTAAAAGAGTTTTCGCATTTTTAATGTGAGAGGGGGAAGCACAGGGGGAATTCTATGTATTCGTATATTTTCTATTGTATATTCCTGTGCGAAAAGGAAATGAAAATTACGATAATAGGTACCGGATACGTTGGATTGATTACAGGAGTAGGGTTGGCGATGTTAGGCCATTCAGTCACATGTTTTGATATAAATGATGAGAAAATTGAACGTATAAAGCAAGGGGATTTGCCTATTTATGAAGCGGGTTTATATGAATTAATAAATGATGCATGTGCGAATGATTGTTTAACTTTTACAACAAGCAGAGTAAAAGCATTTTACGATGCAGAATTTATATTTATTGCAGTTGGAACCCCATCTTTATTAGATGGGACAGCGGATTTAACATATATTCGGAATGCTTGTGATGATATCGGAGCATATGCGACGAAAGACATTATTGTCGTTACGAAAAGTACGGTTCCTGTAGGTACAAACGATGTTATGAGGGGATGGATTGAGGAGAAATTACAAAATAGATATGAATTACATATCGTATCGAATCCCGAATTTTTACGGGAAGGTTCAGGGATTTACGATTTTTTTCAGGGAGATCGTATTGTAATTGGAGCAGATAATGAGGAAGCAGCACGGAAAGTAGAGAATTTGTATAGTGAATTACGCTTAAAAATGTATATTACAGATATAAAAAGTGCAGAAATGATTAAATATGCATCGAATGCTTTTTTAGCGACAAAAATTAGTTTTATCAATGAAATTTCAAATATATGTGAGAAGGTAGGGGCCAATGTATTAGACGTTGCACAAGGGATGGGAATGGATAAGAGGATTGGGGCGTCTTTTTTAAATGCGGGTATTGGTTATGGGGGATCGTGTTTTCCGAAAGATACGAAAGCCCTTGTGCAAATTGCAGGGAATGTGGCGCATGATTTTCGCTTGCTAAAAGCAGTCATTGAAGTGAATAATAAGCAACAGTTGTTATTGATTGAGAAAGCGAAGAAAGTATTAAATATGAATAAGAAGCGGATTGCGGTGCTGGGAGCGGCGTTTAAACCAAATACGGATGATATAAGAGACGCACCGTCCCTTATTATGATACAAGAATTAATTCATATAGGTGCGGATGTAGTTCTATATGATCCAAAGGCGATTCTAAATATGAAAAATATCTTTGGAGAGACTATACAATATAGCGAATGTATAGATGAATCGATTAGAGGAGCGAGTGCGGCTTTTATCATGACAGAATGGGAAGCTATCCGAGCTTATCCGCTAGAAAAGTACGAACAACTTATGAGAGAGCCTATTTTATTCGATGGAAGAAATTGTTATACTATTGAGGGTGTCAAGAAACAAGGGATAGATTATTATTCGGTTGGAAGAGAAAGTATTTGTAAGAGAGACTTTTCTATTCTTCGTTAAAAAGGCATGTATTCATGTATATTCTTATATGTCATAATAGAATTTGTAACTAGTGAAAGAAAAGAGGCAATGAAATGACTGAACGTTTAAAAGTAATGACAATTTTCGGGACACGTCCAGAAGCAATTAAAATGGCACCTCTTGTGTTAGAGTTGCAAAAGCATCCAGACAAAATTGAGTCGATTGTGACTGTAACAGCACAACATCGTCAAATGTTAGACCAAGTGTTAAGTATCTTTGGAATTACGCCAGATTTTGATTTAAATATTATGAAAGATCGCCAAACTTTAATTGATATTACAACGCGTGGTTTAGAAGGTTTGGATAAAGTAATGAAAGAAGCAAAGCCGGATATCGTACTTGTACATGGTGATACAACGACAACATTTATCGCAAGTTTAGCTGCTTTCTATAATCAAATTCCAGTAGGTCATGTAGAAGCAGGACTTCGTACATGGGATAAATATTCTCCATACCCAGAAGAGATGAATCGCCAACTAACAGGTGTAATGGCAGATTTTCATTTCTCACCTACAGCAAAATCAGCAACGAACTTACAGAAAGAAAATAAAGATGAGTCACGCATTTTCATCACTGGAAATACAGCGATTGACGCACTAAAAACAACTGTAAAAGAAACATATAGCCATCCTGTATTAGAGAAACTTGGAAACGATCGTCTTGTACTTATGACAGCTCACCGCCGTGAAAACTTAGGGGAGCCAATGCGTAATATGTTCCGAGCGATTAAACGTCTTGTTGATAAGCATGAAGACGTACAAGTTGTGTACCCTGTTCATATGAACCCTGTT